>JBDKGQ010000042.1:0-7420 GCA_039798145.1 Bacteroidota bacterium | reverse complement strand
TGCCGCGAGAGTGCTGCAACCGTCCAGCCTATATAAAGTATCGGGTGAGAGACCTTTAGTAATCCCCAAATAATCAATAAGAGCCCAAGAGTGTAAGTAAAGTCGGTAATCATTGCAGGGGAAAGAAGATAATACCGTAGAGTATATGCATTGAGCAAAAACAAGAGCATCCCTAACCGTCGGACAAAGGGACTAAACTTCAATACAAATAAACAACAGTCTAATAAAAATGAAAACAAAAACCTTAATCGCAGCACTCTTACTTGCTGCAAGCAGCGCCATTGCGCAAGTGCCTTCGTATGTGCCTACTAACGGACTCGTAGGATGGTGGCCGTTTAATGGAAATGCAAATGATGAGAGTGGAAATAATCTAAATGGAATTATCAATGGAGCAACCCTAGTCCCTGACAGGAATAATCAAACAAATGGGGCATATGTTTTTTTAAGTTCTCATTGGACTTGGGGTTCAGGAGGCGATTATATCTACATACCCTACAATTCTATTATGAACTCAAGTCAAATCACAGTATCATTTTGGATGCAGCGTGGAACAAACAAGCTATCTAATCAAAGGTATCAAGGTTTAGTTAAAAGGTTTGAAGGTGGTTATAGCAACCCTAATGGTCAAGCATGGGGATCATATATTGATGGTAATAATGATAGTCTTGTTAACTTCGTATTACCTCCAAATACCACAAACAACTATACTAACACTTATTCGACTTTTGGGCCATTAATTTCGACAAATCAATGGAAATTTATATCATTAGTATATAAAGGTGACTCATTAATTACATATGTAAATGGAGTAAAAGTAACAAGCGTTTATTCAAACAATATGCAATTAAATGCAAATGGAACTTCTGGAATTTCTTTCGGAATGTCCATTCAAGCTAATGGACATTGGGATCCATATGATGGTAAACTCGATGATATCGGTATTTGGAACCGCGCTCTATCTCAACAAGAAATTACAGCTTTGTATAATGCACAATCTTGTACAGGAACTGGTGCAATCACTCCTGACGGCCCAACGACTTTTTGCGCTGGTAACTATGTTAACTTAACAAGCGATGTAGTGGGTGGTACTTACCAATGGAAAAAGAATGGAGTAAATATTACTACTAACGGAACTTCTCGTACTTACAAAGCAACGGCAACGGGATCTTATACTTGCGTGGCAACATGTAACGGTACTGCCTTAACTAGTAATGCAATTACTGTTACTTCTAAAACAAATGCAGCAGCAACAGTTACTGCAAGTGGAGCCACTTCTTTTTGCTTAGGGGATAGCGTAACTTTAAACTGTACTAACCTAGGAAGTAATTACAGCGTGCAATGGTATCGTACCAACATCTCTATGGAGAATGCTACCAATTATTCAATAGTAGTAAAACAACCAGGTACTTATAAAGTAGTCACTAAAAATTTAACAAATGGCTGCTCGCGTATTAGTGGCAGCGCAATTACCACTTCTGTAAATTGTCGTATAGCCGGTGACGTTACATCTGGTACTACATCAGAAGAAAACAACACCGTCGAAGCTCGCTTAATTGATAATGAACTTTCACAAGGTGTGCATATCTATCCTAATCCTAATAATGGTTCTTTCAGCTTTACGTATGAAGGCGAAGAAACAGGAGATGGTATTTTACAAATCATCAATACTATGGGTCAATCAATTTATTCATCTGCGGTATCTATCCAAGAAGGTGGTTACACACAAGAAATTAACTTAGGTGATAATTACACGAAAGGATTTTATATCGTGCGTTTATTGATCAATGGCGGGTATCATGATAGTAGGGTGATGGTGAGATAATTTAAGACCTCCCTATATCCCTCCAAAGGAGGGACTTCATTAATTACTCCTCTCCTTTGGAGAGGTAGGGAGAGGTTTAGAATTGATGGTGAGATAGACCTCCATTCAAATTATTTAAAAAGCATCGGATAATTCCGATGCTTTTTTATTTATCAAATAACAGCACTTCGGACTCGCAGATGCTTCGGCACTTCGGTCCCTGAGGCACTCGAAGGGCAAAGGGCAGAAGCTTGAACGTATTCGCCTATATTCCCTAACGCTTCGAGAGCCTCAGCGACCGGGACATTATCAGCGACCGGGATGTTATGTGTAACAACGACTGTGAGTCCAAATAAAATCAAACCTATTTTTTCAGTATTTTCGTAAAAATCATTTTTGAATGAAAAAAAATTCAACAACCAAAGATTTAAAATTCGATACGAAGTGGACCTATGCACCAGCGCCTGAATCCGCTGATCATATTCAGTTGAAGGATCGATATGATTTGTTCATCAACGGGAAATTTACTGCTCCTGCATCCAAAAAATATTTTGATACTATCAATCCTGCGACAGAAAAACGAATTGCATCTGTTGCAGAAGCAAATGCTACAGATGTAGATAAAGCAGTTACCGCTGCTAAAAATGCACAATCAAAAGTATGGTCGAAGTTAGCACCTGCTGAACGAGGAAAATATATTTATCGTATTGCGCGTATCCTGCAAGAGAAAGCACGTGAGCTCGCAATCATTGAAACCATCAATGGTGGTAAACCGATTCGTGAAAGTCGTGATATCGATATCCCATTAGCTGCTGCGCATTTTTTCTACTATGCTGGCTGGGCAGATAAATTAGATTATGCATTTCCTGGAATGAAGACATCACCAGTTGGTGTTGCAGGACAAATTATTCCTTGGAACTTTCCTTTGTTAATGGCAGCATGGAAAATTGCTCCCGCACTTGCAGCTGGAAATACAGTTGTATTAAAACCTGCTGAAACAACTCCGCTTACTGCATTAAAGTTAGCAGAGATCATTCAAGAAGCAGATCTTCCTCCTGGTGTAGTAAACATCATCACGGGTGCTGGTGCAACAGGCGCTGCTATTGTGAATCATCCGAACATCAATAAAATTGCATTCACAGGTTCAACGGATGTTGGAAAGATTATTCAGAAATCGTTAGCTGGTACCGATAAAAGATATACGCTTGAATTAGGAGGTAAAGCAGCGAACATCATTTTTGAAGATGCTGCCATCAATCAAGCAGTAGAGGGAATCATCAACGGAATATTTTTTAATCAAGGCCATGTGTGTTGCGCAGGTTCACGTTTGTTTGTACAAGAAGGAATCGCGAATGAAGTCATCAAGAAATTAAAGCAACGCATCGAGACATTAATTGTTGGTGATCCGTTAGATAAGAATACTGATATCGGTGCTATCAATTCAAAAGCGCAGTTATCAAAAATTAAATCGTTAGTACAAACAGGAATTAAAGAAGGTGGTGAATGCTGGCAAAGTGAATGCGCGGTTCCATCCAAAGGATTTTGGTTTAAGCCTACTCTATTCACGAATGTAGCGCAGTCGAGTACCATCGTACAAGAAGAAATCTTCGGACCTGTTTTAGCGATTCAAACATTCAGAACAGCAGAAGAAGTTATTGAGAAAGCAAACAATACCCCTTATGGTTTATCGGGTGGTGTGTGGACAGACAAAGGAGCAAAAGCATTTAAGATTTCATCGAAGTTGAATGCGGGTGTTGTATGGGCAAATACGTATAACAAGTTTGATCCTACGAGTCCGTTTGGAGGTTATAAAGAGAGTGGAGTTGGACGAGAAGGAGGATTACATGGTTTAATGCCTTATGTTAATTTATTTTAATTTTTGAGATTATGGCAACTACAAAAAGTGCATCACGCATTGATGTAAAGAAAACATACAAAATGTATATCGATGGTAAATTCCCAAGAACAGAGTCGGGAAGATTTTATGCATTGAAAGATAAAGCAGGAAATACCATCGCGAATGTTTGTCGTGGTTCACGCAAAGATTTACGCGATTCGGTTGTATCAAACAGAAAAGCACAAGGCGACTGGAATAAACGTTCTGCATATAACAAAGCGCAAATTATTTATCGTATAGCCGAAACGTTAGAAGGAAGAAAAGCGCAGTTTGTAGAAACGATGTGCAAAGAAGGATATACTGCTGCAACAGCAAAGAAAGAAGTAGAAGCTGCGATTGATTTATTAGTTTACTATGCTGGATGGAGCGATAAATACATTCAGGTGTTTAGTGCTGTTAATCCCGTTGAAAGTTCACACTTTAATTTTTCATATCCGGAGCCTTCTGGAATTGCGAATGTTATTTGTCCGGATAAAGAAGCCTTACTTGGAATTATTAGTCATACAATACCAATGGTAATTGGCGGTAATACGTGCACGTTAGTAGTATCTGAAAATTATCCGTTAACAGCCATTGAGTTTGCAGAAGTTATTCATGCATCTGACTTGCCAGGCGGCGTAATTAATTTGATTACCGGCTATCGTAAGGAATTAGTGTCACATGCGGCATCGCATATGGATGTGAATGCAATTGTTTTTTCAGATGTGAATGCAGAACATAAGAAGGTAATTCAAACAAATGCTGCCTTAAATGTGAAGCGCGTGATTGATTATTCGAAAGACAAATTAGAATCGCCGTATCGTATTTTAGCAGGACAAGAAATTAAAACTACTTGGCATCCGATAGGAATTTAATTTCGAATAGAAAAAGTATACCCAATAATTGTTTTGCTTTTAAAACACTTCTTGATTGAAGGTTTAAATAAGTCATGAATTACCCTACCTTTATTTTAGTAGCTTTGTCGCTTAACTCAGAAAAATGAAAACGAACTTAGCAAGCGCCATTACCATCGTACTACTAATTTTAAATTTTAGTGCTAAATCACAAGTAAATTATTCTATTACTCCGGGATTTTATACAACCGTAAAAGACTACGAATCAAAGAACATCAAGAATGTAGGAACATTCGGTGCGAATGATATGAATAAAGTCATTTTTGAAAATGAAGGTAAAAAAACGCTTTATGCTTGTCGCGATTTAACTGATTGGGGCTTTCATGATAATAAAGGATACGATTGGAGAATTTTCAATAAGCAAGCGTATGTAATTATTGAAACAGGAAAGCTTGTAGTTTATTACAAAGGAATTTTAAAGATCAATAAGAAAGATAGTACTGATGTAATGTGCGATGCGGAACAAATTTATTTTTCATCAGGATATGATGGAGAAATCACAGGATTCTTTTTCGGAAGAAAAGAAGCGATCAAGAAAGTAGCAGATTGGATTAGAAAAGAAGATCCTGAATTAGCAGCGAAATTTGAAAGTGAAGATTTTTCATTCTTCCCAAAAAATGTAAAAACGATTGTTGAGTATGCGAAAATGTTGAATGACAAATTCGAGAAGAAAACTACTCCACGTATCGATTATAAAATTAAGGTAACGCCAAATTAATTATTAGTTGCTGATCCCGTCCCGATGATTCGGGACTAGAAGCGCCAATAATTCAAACTAGTTCTGTTTAATAAATCGAATTGATTTGTGCTTGTTTCTTATAAAATAAATTCCAGGTGATAAGCTTGAAACATCTAAACGAAGTTCGCTCTCAGAATAATTGATAGCATCTGCTAAATCTATATTTCTTCCGAGTAAATCATAAACTTGTAAATCCGTTGCAGATACATTTTTAATTGTTAGCATATCACTAACTGGATTAGGATATAGTTCAATTGAATTATCATTTGCAATTTCAGAAACTCCTACGCTTACAGGTGTATATGGACCTTGAATAACTGAAACGTAAATCATCGAATTATTTGTTTGACTACGATTGATGTAGGTAGAAGAATCGCAGAAAGTACTCACACAATTATTTGCATCCGTTATGGTAAGACAAATATTATAAAAACCAGGAGCTGAATAAATATGACTTGGCGTAGCACCAGTAGAAGTGGTACCATCTCCCCACGACCATAAATACGACATAGGGTCGGAGCCTTTTGCTTCATTGGTAACAATCCAGTGCAATGGAATAGTATCAGGATAAACATTAAAATATGCATAGGCATTATTAAATCTTGCAATAGCAATATCATAACTGCTATTAAGTGTTTTATATCCTGCTACGACCACCTTTCCATCATTCTGAATTAACATTTCATCGCTATATACGCTGATACCAGATCCAGCAACAGCAGTAGTTGCAATTCCATCAAAATCAAACGAAGGATCCAATGTGCCATTTGGCAAATAACGAATAAGCATTAACTCATAATTAATACTGTTACCAGTATAACCGCCAACAACAATATTATCATCATCTTGTATGGCAATTGATGTAATAACATCCGTTCCATTATTATTAGTAAACTTTGCACCGTTAGTACCGAATGTTCCATCAAGTGTTCCGTTTGTATTTAATCGTATTGTTAATACATCTTGCGAAAGCCCTGACGAACCTGTTAAAATTATTTTTCCATTTTTTTGAATCGCAATTGCTTCACAATAATTATCCTCATTTAAAAAATTATAAACTCTTTTCCCTCCTACACCAAAGCTATTTAACAAATTCCCATTTGTATCGATAGCAATAATTGCAAAATCATAATTGCTTCCATTATGAGCTTTACCGCCTACCAGAATATTCCCTGTTGCATCCCAAGTAATTCCTGTTGCATAATCATTTCCATTTGAAAAATCATAGGTTAGCTTTCCATTTGTTCCGAATGAATTATTCAAAACTCCATTATTAAATTTTGCAATAGCGAAATCTTTATTGGTACCATTAGAACATTCACCAGCTAAATAAAAAGTAGAATTATCTTTTATCAAAATTGCACTTGGAATATCATCACCCGTTGTGCCCACATTAAAATCTACCAGACAAAAACCATTAACGCCAAAACTGTAATCGTAATTTCCTGATGTATCTACTCTGATAACAGCGAATCTATATGCATTAATAACACCTGTTGTTGCTCCTACAACTACTTTCCCATCTGGTTGCAAACCAATAATACCACAGCCTAAGTTACCTGCGTATGGCTGTGAATTAAACACACCATTTACTCCGTAAGTAGAATCGATAACACCATTCTGTTTATAGCGAACAAGTTTAACATAATTTCCATTTTGACAACCAACTATTAATTTTCCGTCTGCCTGTTGTACGATTCCCTTTCCTACATTATAACCAGTTCCCAAAGTTGAAAAGACTACTCCATTATTGCCGAAAGAATAATCAATAGAACCTATTTGCGCATGAACTATTATTTGATTTAAAAATAAAAAAGCTAATGCGAGTAACTTAATTTTTTTCATATGAAATTGTTTAAACAACAAATCAAACCAACAAGTCTTTATTTGTTATTGGAATGAATTGTACTTAATTAATAAATCTATTTTAATACGCCCTTTCGTTGCTTCCTTCTACGTAATACGTAAAAGCTTTACAAACGACTCTATTTCCTCCTGGTGTTGGATAATCACCACTGAAATACCAATCGCCAGAATTATACGGAGTGGCAATATGTAAATTCTCTATCGTTTGGAAAATGATTTCCACT
>JBDKGQ010000041.1:0-7426 GCA_039798145.1 Bacteroidota bacterium | reverse complement strand
GAACTCAAGATCTCGATTATTGAAGCAGGCTTTCCTTGAACCGTAGTTACAACATGATAGTTTAATAAACCAGATTTTTCCTTGCGCAACAACTCAAGCTTCAATGTATATGCTGCAAGAAAAAATGAAATTGCCAGCATAAATCCAAAAGTTTGTATTGGAAGTGGCAGGTTCAATCCAAAAAAGTCAAGCAAGAAATCTGATATGGTAGGATACATTCTTTAATTCATTAACAATTCAACTTCTCCTACACATTCAGGAGTGATATTTTCGATTTTACAATTCACGATTTTATTAATCAAACCGCCATCGTAATTAGTCTTAACACGAATATAGTTATCAGTATAACCGTAAATGAAATCATTTTGTATTTCCGACTCAAATAAAACTGGACGTTGCATTCCAATATTTTTCTCGTAAAATGCACGTTGCTTCTTGATTGATAAATTTCTCAAAGTCTTATTTCTCAATTTTCGAATTTCCATCGGAACTTTACCTTCATAATCTTTCGCCGGAGTATTCTCTCTTTCGGAATAAGTGAACACATGAAGATAGGTTATATCTAAGTCCTTTAGAAAATCAACTGTTTGATCAAAGTGCTCATCCGTCTCTCCAGGAAATCCAACAATCACATCAACTCCAATTGAACAATTCGG
Source organism: Bacteroidota bacterium (assembly GCA_039798145.1). Classification (GTDB taxonomy): domain Bacteria; phylum Bacteroidota; class Bacteroidia; order AKYH767-A; family OLB10; genus CAINEC01. The sequence goes on along the minus strand of JBDKGQ010000041.1, from coordinate 6,770 downwards.
AATAAGCTTTCGAATTTTCTGCACTTTGTCGACATATAAATCACGAAGATAACGGCGACGCATTAACTTAAGCATAGCATCAGAGCCACTTTGTAATGGAATATGAAAATGTGGTACAAACTTATTTGACTTACTTATCAATTCAATTATTTCATCCGTCAATAAATTGGGTTCAATTGAGGAAATTCGAATTCGCTCCAACCCATCAACTTTGTCAAGCGCGCTTACCAAATCAACAAAACGCTCAACTCTTTTACCATTCGCATCTAATCCAAAATCACCTAAATTAATTCCGGTCAATACAATTTCTTTGACACCTGATTTAATAATCTCTTCCGCTTTCGATACAACATTTTCCACTGTATCACTTCGCGACTTTCCTCTAGCCAATGGTATCGTACAAAAAGTACAGCTGTAATCACAACCATCTTGAACTTTCAAAAACACACGCGTTCTATCATCAGATGAGTGAGAACTAACAAACGTTTCAATTTGATCAATCTCACATGAAATGTAACTTCCTTTATCTTTCTTCTCAAGTGTATTTAAATAGTCAAGAACATTAAATTTCTCTTGAGCACCTAACACCAAATCAACACCTGTTATGTTCGCAATCTCTTGAGGCTTTAACTGAGCATAGCATCCAATCACAATTACCTTCCCATTGCCATTAGCGGCCATTGCTCTATTCACAATCGACTTACACTCTTTATCCGCATTCTCAGTTACTGAACACGTATTAATCACATATACATCTGCAGGCCCAGGAAAGGACACCTTATCCCATCCTGCATCTTTAAATTGACGAGCGATTGTTGAAGTTTCAGAAAAATTCAACTTACATCCAAGTGTATGAAATGCTACAGTATTCATGTGGTACAAAAGTATAAAATTGCCGCATGTAACAAGAGTTATAAGTCTACAGTTTCTTTATTAGATTTGTATATGCGATTAATTGCAATTTCCATTCTCCTTCTGATTTTATCAGGATGCACCAATTCTCCTTCAAACAAGAGTGAAAAAACTGTATTTAGCTACAATGAATCATCAGGAGTTACATCCTTAGACCCTGCATTTGCAAGTAACCAGGCAAATATTTGGGCTTGTAACCAGCTCTTTAATGGGCTAGTAAGCTTAAATGACGAATTAATCCCACAGCCATGTATTGCTAAATCATGGACCATTAGTTCCGATGGAAAAACCTATTCATTCATATTACGCAATGATGTTTATTTTCATTCAGATGCTAATTTCTTAAAAAGCAGAAAAGTTAAAGCGAGCGATTTTATCTATTCATTCAATCGAATTATTGACCCTAAAGTAGCGTCGCCAGGAGCCTGGATTTTCAACTTTATTGAACAAGACACCATAAAAAAGTCATTAAATATTCAAGCAATTAGTGATACTGTTTTATCCATTCAACTAAAGGAATCCTTTCCGCCTTTTTTGGGATTATTATCCTCCACATATTGTTCTGTTGTACCTCACGAGGCTGTTGAACATTTTGGAAAAGATTTCAGAAAAAACCCTATCGGCACAGGTCCATTTAAATTCTTCAAATGGTTCGAGCGATCTGCGTTAGTATTTCACAAGAATGAAAACTATTTTGAAAAAGACGAGAACGGAATTCGACTTCCCTATTTAGATGCAGTCATGATTTCATTTATTCCTGATAAGCAAAGTGCATTCATGGAATTCCTTAAAGGCAAACTCGACTTAATAAGCGGACTAGATGCATCCTATAAAGATGACCTTTTAAACAAAAATGGCAGTATTAAATCGAAGTATCAAGACAAATTCAAAGTTCTTACTTCCTCTTACTTAAACACAGAGTATTTAGGATTTGCGATTGACCTAAATCAGGAAGACGCTACGATTCCTTTAAATGATTTAAGAATAAGAAAGGCTATCAATTATGCATTTGATAGAGAGAAAATGATCCGATATTTAAGAAATAATATGGCAACACCTGGATCTGCAGGATTTGTCCCTGTAGGATCTCCAGGATTTAATACGCCATCCAATTACGGATATAGCTTTAACCCTGAAAAAGCCAAAGCACTTTTGAAGGAAGCGGGATATCCTAACGGTGAAGGATTACCGACAATCACAATGAGCACAACAAATTCGTATCAGGATTTATGTGAATTTATTCAAGGACAACTTGCTGAAATTGGAATTAAAGTAAAAGTAGAAGTCAATCAAGCAGCACAACATCGTCAGATGGTTAGCAAACACCAGTTATCTTGGTTTAGGGGCTCATGGATAGCGGATTATTCAGACCCTGAAAACTATTTGTCGTTATTCTATAGTAAAAACAAATCACCAAACGGCCCTAACTATACGCATTTTGAAAATGCATTTTTCGACACTGAGTACGAAGCAGCAATGCGCATACAAAATGATAGTCTTAGAACAATTAAATACCATCAACTTGACTCCATCGTCATGTCGGAAGCTCCGGTCGTTGTTCTCTACTACGACAAAGTTTTAAGACTTCATCAAAATAATATCGATGGCCTTGGCATTAATGGAATGAATTTATTGACACTAAAAAATGTCAGAAAGAAAAATTAATCTTTCCAGTCTGCAATAAACAAATTAGTATCTCTCGATCCATTGTTGTTTCTATTAGAAGAGAATATTATTTTCTTTCCATCGGGAGAAAACATTGGAAACGCATCGAACATTGTGTCGTAAGTTATCTGCTCCATATTGGAACCATCTAAATCAACCATCATTAGATTAAAAGGCAACCCTCTTGTAGCCTTATAATTAGTAGCAAATATTACTTTTTTGCCTGAAGGATGGAAAAATGGAGCCCAACTCGCATTCGGGAGATCTGTTATTTTTTTCAGGTTTGAACCATCTACATCACAAGTATAAAGAGACATTTTTGTTGGCATCACGAGACCTTCTTTTAATAGATCATTGTACTCTTTAATTTCTTCAGCTGTTGTTGGTCTTGAAGATCGAAATATGAGATGCTTACTATCTGGAGAGAAGAATGCTCCACCATCATAACCCAATTGATTAGTCACCTGCTTGACATTTTTTCCATTGACATCCATTGTATAAAGCTCAAGGTCGCCCGAACGAATACTTGTAAAGACAATCTTCTTTCCATCGGGTGAAACTGTAGCCTCTGCATCATAACCAGAAGTATTAGTAAGTTGTTTTTTAATATTCCCTTTTAAATCAGCAATAAAAATGTCAAAGTCAGAATAGATTGCCCAAACATATTTTCCATCGGGTCTTCGCTCCGGATCTTTAGGACATTCTTTATTTCCTAAATGAGTTGATGCATATAATATCAAACTATCGCCTGGCAAAAAATAAGAACAAGTTGTCCTTCCCAATCCCGTACTAATAAGGGAAGGAGCTACATCTTTCGTATTAGTATTCTTCAATTCAAAATAGTATATCTGATCACAGTCAATCCCTTTTTCCTTGTTTCTCATCTGATAAGTGATCTTCTTGCTATCAAAACTAAAATAGGCCTCTGCGTTATCACCACCAAATGTCAACTGTCTAACATTCGATAAATGCTTTTCTTCTCCCTCATACAATAAAGTCTCTTGGTTAAACTTTCTTGTCTCTTGACATAACCCTACAAAAGGTATAATCATTATTAATCCAAAAAAATATTTTTTCATTTTGACAGATTTGTTACAGCGTAAAATTAACATATCATTTAGATTATTTATGTGTAATCGAATTAATTTAGGCTTGATAAAATTTTAGGCATGATACTTGTTAAATTCTCGTCAAATAAAACTTTTCACTTGCGTTCTGATAAAAGATTACTTAAATTGTCCTTCTAAACAATATTAATCTTCTTTTATCGTTCGTTCAAAAGGGAAAAACTATAAAATAAAAAACTGAGCAGCCTATAGGGAAACTTTACACATAGAAAAATTTAATTTTCTTATTCAAACCTACTTAAAAGGAGGAACTATGTGTACCCAACAAATCTCAGACAATGAGCTTGTAGCTCAATTTATCAAGGGTGATGAAAATGCCCTTCAAAAATTAATCATTCGTCACGAAAAGAAAATTTACACCAGTATTTACTTATTGGTAAAAGACAGCGATTTGGCTAATGATATTTTCCAAGACACCTTTATTAAAGTGATTAACACGCTTCGTTCAGGAAATTATAACGAAGAAGGAAAATTCTTAAGCTGGGTTTTAAGAATTGCTCACAACCTTACTATTGACCATTTTAGAGGTCAAAAGAGAATGCCTATGGCATACGACACAGAGGAATATAGCATTTTTGATACATTACCTTTAATGGATTCAAATGTTGAGGATAAGATCATCAACAAACAAATCCAGGTTCAAGTTCGTCAGTTAATTGACCAACTACCATTTGACCAGAAAGAAGTTGTTATTATGCGTCACTATGGCAACATGAGCTTCAAAGAAATTGCAGAAGCAACGAATGTAAGTATCAACACGTCCCTAGGCCGTATGAGGTATGCAATCATCAACCTTAGAAAAATGATTGAAGAAAAAAATCTAATGTTAAGCGCAGACTAAACAATAAAAAGACCTGACATGGCGTTATGGATAAAAATAACGCCTATGAAATCGGAATGTACTTTAAATGATTTAGTTGATTACTTGTACAATGAAACTCAATTATTAAAATCGGTTGAGGTTCAAAATACGATAGATAACAACGAAGAAATTAATGAAATCTACCAGGACATGGTAGCTATTTCGAAAGCGCTGGATGATTCTTTAATCGCCCCCGCAGCTTGCGTGAGAGAGAGTATTATGAATTACGCAAGACTTACTGCTCCATTTTAATTGTTAACATTCTGAAAGCCGGAAACTGAAAAGTCCGGCTTTCAACTTTTATTCGTTTTTCATAGTATTGCATATGACTAAGAAGGAACGATACACCTATGTTTTAGATTATTTCAAGAAGAATGTTCCTAACGCTGAAACGGAGCTCACCTACTCTAATCCATATGAATTAATTGTAGCCGTTGTTCTTTCGGCGCAATGCACTGACAAGCGCGTGAACATGGTGACGCCAGCGTTATTTAAAAAATATCCAGACCCAAAATCCCTTTCCAAAGCTACAGTCGAAGATGTATTCTCTTTGATAAAATCAATTAGCTACCCAAACAATAAAGCCAAGCATCTAGTTGGACTCGGTCAACTATTAATGTCAAAATTCAAAGGAATTGTTCCTTCGCAAGTTGAAGATTTAGTTTTATTACCAGGCGTCGGAAGAAAAACAGCTAATGTTGTTGCTTCAGTTGTGTTCAATCAGCCGAAAATGGCCGTTGATACGCATGTTTTCAGGGTGTCTGCAAGAATAGGATTAACAACTAATTCCACGACTCCATTAGAAACAGAAAAACAATTGGTAAAAAACATCCCTGAGGAGTTAATACACATTGCTCATCATTGGTTGATTTTACATGGACGTTATGTATGCACTGCAAAGAATCCAAAGTGCGACATCTGCGAATTAAAATCTGCTTGCAAAAGTTTTAAAAAACTATTAAAAGCGAGTAGCCATTAATAAATTCAAATCGCGGTAAGGCAATCGTGTTATTTCTGAAACGTATTTATTAGTCACCATTCCCCTATATAAATAAGCAGCATCTCTTACGTGCTTGTCCTTTTCTAATAATGCTTCTACTCCTCCACATTCACCCATACTTAAAATGATAGGTGTAAAAATATTACTTAGTGCAAAAGAGGCCGTTTTAGCCACACGACTTGCAATATTAGGAACGCAATAATGAATTACACCAAATTTCTTATATGTTGGATGAGAGTGATTAGTTACTTCTGATGTTTCAAAGCAACCACCCTGATCAATACTTACATCAATAATAACAGAACCGTTTCTCATCTGAGCAACCATCTCTTCTGTAACAATAACAGGCGACCTTCCCTCTTTGCTTAAAATAGCACCAATAGCTACATCACAATTTTTAAGTGCATTCAGCAATGCGTTAGGAGATAGTGTAGATGTCGCAACGGGAAATCCCAGATTGCGTTGTAATCGTCTTAACTTATAACTTGAGCTATCAAACACTTTTACATTAGCGCCTAACCCTACAGCTACACGGGCTGCATTTTCTCCTACAGTCCCCGCACCTAAAATGACAACTTCTGTTGGTGGTATCCCTGGAATTCCTCCTAAAATCTCTCCCTTACCTCCAGAAGTGTTGCTCATTAACTCTGACGCAATTAAAATGGATGCACTACCCACAATTTCACTCATTGCTTGAATAACCGAGTAAACATTGGTTTCATCTTTTAGGTACTCGTAAGCTAAAGCGGTTATCTTTTTTGATGACATTTTTTGAACGTAACCAGTAGGTTGCATTCCAATTTGCAAAATAGACAATAATGTTTGCTTGTCTTTAATCATATCAAGCTCCTCTAATGTTGGAGGCGCCACTTTTAAAACGATATCAGCATCGTAAATTTCTTTTGAAGTATATACTATTTTGGCCCCGCACTCACTAAAATCTTTGTCTTCAAAATTCGCGCTTTTACCTGCATTGGTTTCTATCAAAACGGAATGACCATTACTAACCAACACTGAAACCGAATCTGGAACTAGAGGAATTCTGTTTTCTTGAAAAGATACCTCGCGAGGAATTCCTATGGTTAAACTTTTTTCAAATCTTCCAACTTCAAGTGCGCTTTCTTTAGGCATTACACCACCTTGACTCGCCAAACTACTTAAACCGTGAATAGTGCTCATATATGCAAATTTATATTTCTGGAGT
>JBDKGQ010000040.1:0-7990 GCA_039798145.1 Bacteroidota bacterium | reverse complement strand
TACTTTGTTGCGAGTCAAATTTCGGGACGACAAATATACGTTTTTATTTGATTGCGGAACAACAATTAATGTTTTTTTCTCAGATAAATTTAAATTTTTTACTAATTCCACCATTTGGGCAGTCTTTGGAGCATCAAAATTTAAGTCTTCTACGATCATTACACCATTTCCTTGTGCCTTGTAAGCTAATGCTGATATTCTAGCTAATCGCTTTAACTTCTTGTTTAAGCTAAATGAGTAGTTTCTTGGACGAGGACCGAAAACACGACCTCCACCAACAAACACTGGCGATTTCATTTCATTGAACCCGCACGAGCACCACCTGTTCCTTTCTGACGCTTCAACTTTTTAGTTGTAGCAGAAATCTCATTTCTTTCTTTTGCCTTGTGCGTACCTTGACGCTGATTGGCATTGTAAAGTTTTACATCTAAATAGATCGCGTGATCGTTAGGCGTTATGCCATAGATGTTATCGTTAAGAGATGCTTTACGGCCTGTCTCTTTTCCTGATGTGTTATATACAGCTAATTCCATGATTATTTCAATACCGTTACAATTGAACCTTTATGACCTGGTATCGCTCCTTTGATGAACAAAAGATTTTGCTCAGGAAGTACCTTAACAATTACTAAATTCTGAAGCTTTACGCGTGAATTTCCTTTATGACCAGCCATGCGCATACCCTTCATAACTCGTGATGGCCATGAAGAAGCACCTAATGAACCTGGAGCACGTTGACGATCATGCTGACCGTGAGTAGATCCACCAACACCACCGAAGTTGTGACGCTTAACTACCCCTTGGAAACCTTTACCTTTTGAAGTACCTACTACTTCACAGAAGTCGCCTTCTTGAAAAATATCGCATTTCACAACATCACCAAGAGCTAATTCCTGCTCAAAATCCGTGAACTCAATAACTTCACGCTTTGGAGTTGTGTTTGCTTTTTTGAAATGTCCTACCATAGGCGCAGAAGTGTTTTTTTCCTTCTTTTCGCCGAATGATAATTGGATTGCTTCATAGCCATCCGTTCCGACCGATTTAACTTGTGTAACAACACAAGGGCCTGCTTCTACAACGGTGCATGGGATGTTTTTCCCCTCTGCATCGAAGATACTGGTCATGCCGACCTTTTTTCCGATGATACCTGCCATCTTAACTACTTTTTAGTTGTTTTGGACTTAATTGATTAATTATAATTTGACGAATCTATCGTCATTGTTTTTTTAAGAACGTGTGTGCAGAGCTAACTAAACTTTGATCTCTACTTCAACCCCACTCGGTAATTCTAGCTTCATCAAAGCATCAACTGTTTTTGCAGTTGAACTATAGATGTCTAATAATCTCTTATAGCTACATAATTGGAACTGCTCTCTTGCCTTCTTGTTTACGTGCGGTGAACGAAGAACAGTGTAGATTTTCTTCTCTGTTGGTAATGGAATTGGACCATTAACTACAGCACCTGTAGGCTTTACAGTCTTAACGATTTTCTCAGCAGACTTATCTACTAAGTTATAATCGTAAGATTTTAATTTAATTCTGATTCTCTGGCTCATTTTTAAAGAACGATTATTACTATTTAAGATTTGTAATTATTAATTAGCGTTAGCTTTTCCTTTTGATTTTGCAATCACCTCTTCAGCTACGTTACGTGGAGCTTCAGAATAATGACTGAATTCCATTGTTGATGATGCACGTCCTGAAGTAATTGTTCTTAATACTGTTACATAACCAAACATTTCTGATAATGGAACTTTAGCTTTAACAACCTGCGCTCCAGCACGGCTATCCATTCCTTCCATCTGACCTCTTCTACGGTTCAAGTCACCTACTACATCACCCATGTTTTGCTCTGGAGTAATAACTTCTAACTTCATGATTGGCTCTAATAATACAGGCTTCGCTTTTGGTAATGCCTCACGGAACGCTGTACGAGCACAAATTTCGAATGATAATGAATCTGAATCGACCGTATGGTAAGAACCGTCTGTTAAACGAATCTTCATTGATTGCATTGGATAACCAGCTAATACACCATTCACCATTGCCTGACGGAATCCTTTTTCAACTGAAGGGATAAATTCACGAGGAATATTACCACCTGTAATCTCATTTACGAACTGTAATCCACCATTCTTATCTGTAGCTTCGAAATCTGCATCAGCAGGAGAAACTGAAAACTTGATATCCGCAAACTTACCACGACCACCCGTTTGTTTCTTATAAACCTCACGGTGATCATAAGATCCCATGATAGCCTCTTTATAATTTACCTGAGGTGCACCCTGGTTAACTTCAACTTTGAACTCGCGACGTAAACGATCAACGATAATTTCTAAGTGAAGCTCACCCATACCGCTGATAACTGTCTGTCCAGTTTCATCATCCGACTTAACACGGAATGTTGGATCTTCTTCAGCTAATTTACCTAAAGCAACACCTAACTTATCAACGTCAGCCTGTGCTTTTGGCTCGATAGCTAATCCGATTACTGGCTCAGGGAAAATCATCGCCTCTAATACAATCGGAGCATTCTCAGCACACAATGTATCACCTGTTTTGATATCTTTAAATCCTACAGCAGCACCAATATCACCAGCCTCAATAAAAGGAATTTGATTTTGTTTATTTGCATGCATCTGGAAGATACGAGAGATACGCTCTTTTTGTCCTGAACGTGTGTTCAATACATAAGAACCTGCATCCAATCTTCCTGAATAACAACGGAAATAAGCTAAACGACCAACGAAAGGATCTGTAGCAATTTTAAATGCTAATGCAGTGAATGGTTCTTTAACATCAGGGCGACGTTGAATTTCTTCATCTGTATCAGGATTTGTTCCGACGATATTATTCTTATCTAACGGAGAAGGCATCAACTCCATTACATAATCCAACATTGTTTGTACACCTTTATTTTTGAAAGATGAACCACATAACATTGGAACTACTTTATTTGCAACGCAAGCTTGACGTAATGCAGCTAAGATTTCTCCTTCCGAAATTGAATTTGGATCTTCGAAATACTTCTCCATTAATGTATCGTCAAATTCAGCGATAGCTTCTAATAATTTCTCTCTCCACTCTTTAGTTTCTTCCACCATATCAGCAGGAATTGGAACTTCTTCGAAAGTCATTCCTTTATCATGCTCATTCCATACGATACCACGGTTGTTAATTAAGTCAACAACACCTTTGAAAGTATCTTCAGCACCAATTGGTAACTGTAATGGTAATGGATTTCCACCTAATACTTCACGCACCTGCTTAACTACGTTTAAGAAGTCAGCACCAGCACGATCCATTTTGTTAACGAAACCAATACGCGTTACGTTATAGTTGTTAGCTAAACGCCAGTTTGTTTCAGATTGCGGCTCAACACCATCAACCGAAGAAAACAAGAATACTAATCCATCTAATACACGAAGTGAACGATTTACCTCTACAGTAAAGTCAACGTGACCAGGAGTATCAATAATGTTAATCTTATAGTTGTCACCACGGTAATTCCAGAAACATGTAGTAGCTGCTGAAGTAATTGTGATACCACGCTCCTGCTCCTGAACCATCCAGTCCATTGTTGCAGCACCCTCATGCACCTCTCCGATTTTGTGATTTACACCCGTATAGTATAATATACGTTCAGTGGTAGTCGTCTTTCCAGCATCAATGTGTGCCGCGATACCAATGTTTCTTACATATTTCAGGTCTTTAACGTCCTGTGCCATTTTATTTTTGAATTAACGCTTTAAATAATAATTGATTTGATAATAACTATACTCTGAAGTGAGAGAATGCTTTGTTTGCATCAGCCATACGGTGCGTGTCATCACGCTTCTTTACTGCTGCTCCTTCACCCTTCGCTGCTGCGATAATTTCGCCTGCTAACTTATCCGCCATGCTCTTTTCATTTCTCTTTCTTGCATATAAAATCATCCACTTGATACCTACAGAAATCTTTCTATCAGGACGAACTTCAGATGGGATTTGAAATGTTGCTCCACCTACACGACGACTCTTAACTTCAACTGCTGGCATTACATTATTCAATGCCGTTCTCCATTGCTCTAAGCCGTTTTCTTTTGTTCTTGCTTCAACTCTTTCTAAAGCATCGTAGAATAATTGAAACCCTACGCCTTTTTTTCCTGAATACATCAGATTATTTACGAAACGAGTTACTAAAACATCGTTAAATTTTGGATCCGGTAGAAGGATTCTCTTTTTTGGTTTTGATTTCCTCATGGGAGTATATCGCTACTTTAAATTAATAGTTAATTACTTCTTTTTCTTAGCTCCAGCTGCTGGTTGACCTGGTTTTGGACGCTTAGTTCCGTATTTAGAACGACGTTGATTTCTTCCATCAACACCACTTGTATCTAACGCACCACGAATGATGTGATAACGAACACCTGGTAAATCCTTAACACGACCACCACGAATCATTACAATCGAGTGCTCTTGCAAGTTATGTCCTTCTCCAGGGATGTATGCAGTAACCTCAAATCCGTTTGTTAAACGAACACGGGCAACCTTACGCATCGCCGAATTTGGCTTCTTTGGAGTTGTTGTGTAAACACGTGTGCAAACTCCTCTTCGCTGTGGACAAGAAGTTAATGCTGGCGACTTACTCTTATCTATGAGTTGCTCGCGTCCTTTTCTTACTAACTGCTGTATTGTAGGCATTCTGGCAGTATTTTGTGGTTCTTATTGTTTGTTAATAAATACACTATACCCCTAAAAAAGGGGAGTGCAAAGATACAATTCATAATCATTTAAGCAAGGTATTCGACTAAATAATTTTAAAAAGATGTGAGATTAAGTCATTAACGTCCATATCAACCACCTTTTAAAGTATAAGTTACTATTAATTATCAATTAGTTATGTTAATTTAGGACTTCAGTAAAAAAAAACAAAATTCACGACAAAACTTATTGTTTTTCCACAAAAAAGCGCATTATTCAAGCTCGTGCCCACCAACATACGTCCGCCATTTTGCCAGCACCTTTTGCATATCTTCCGGCAATTCTGTTTCAAAATACATGTCCTTTTTTGTCGTCGGATGAACAAAACCCAATGATTTTGCATGCAATGCCTGACGCGGCAAAATCGAAAAACAATTTTCGACGAATTGGCGGTATTTATTATTTACGGTCCCTTTTAATATTTTATCCCCACCATAATTAGCATCATTAAAAAGCGGGTGACCTATGTACTTCATATGAACCCTTATCTGGTGCGTCCTGCCCGTTTCTAATTTACATTCAACCAAGGTGATATAATTAAACCTTTCAAGCACAGTATAATGCGTAACCGCGTGTTTACCAAAATCCCCATCAGGAAACACATTCATCACTTTCCTATCCGCAAGACTCCTTCCTACATTTCTTGTGATTGTTCCTTTGTCTTCCTTTGGACTACCCCATACTATAGCTTGATACCTTCTATTAATTGTCCTTTCAAAAAACTGATTGGCTAAATGATTCAATGAATATTCTGTCTTAGCAAGTACAATTAATCCAGAGGTATCCTTATCAATTCGATGTACTAAGCCTGGTCGTAAAGATTCTGAAGTGAGCGGCTTATCACCAAGTTCTGGAAAAAGATGATAAATAATCGCATTAATTAAAGTACCTCGATAGTGCCCATAAGCGGGATGAACAACCATCCCTGGCTTTTTATTGATTACTATAAGCTCTTCATCTTCATATACGATATCAAGTGGAATATTGTCAGGATAAAGCTCAATTTCTCTTGGTGGATGAGTAAGCACAACCGAAACAACGTCTCCTGGCTTTACCTTATAATTAGATTTTACAGCTTTATTATTAACGAGAATAGACCCGGCATCTGCTGCCTGCTGTATTTTGTTTCTCGATGTGTTCTGAACACGGTTATGTAAAAACTTATCGATTCTCAGGAGCCCTTGATTGGCATCAACAACAATCTTTAAATGCTCATATAATTCATCTTGTTCCTGATCAATATTATCCGCAACTGAATCGTCTAAATTATCAAGTGACGCGAAATCATCGTTCACCACCATTAGTTTTGTATTGTGATTTTTTTGGTTAAAACACCATTATCAGAAATTACTTTTAAAAGATAAATCCCTGCACTTAACTCTGAGTAATCGATTGTTGAAGAATAATCTCTTTTTTCAATCAACAATCCTTCAATACTATAAAGCTCTATTGTATGTGGATTAAAACTACCACTTGATTTTATATTTATTATTCCATTTGTTGGATTTGGATAGACAACTACTTGAGCGTTCAAGTCCATGTCCGATATGCCAGCAAACAAATTAGTGTCGCCCATCACAGGACGAATCATAAATGTTCCATTAGCGACACCTACATTATTCCATGATCCACCAATATTATAAAACATATTAGCATTTGACGTAGTATTTCTATCAAATCCCAAATGCAATCCATCAGGTAATATCTGCTGAAATCCGATATAAATCACACCGTTCACAGGAACGATTTGATCTAGCACATAAGTGCTATAACCATTGATTTCATTAACATAGCTTGGCTTTTGATTCGACTCCTGGTATAACACGGTTTCAGGACTCAGACTACTCCAAACTTTGATTGTAAAAAGATTATTGGAAACATTTGCACCTTGCTGCGTGAAATAAAACCTAATTGCTCTTAATGTATCCGGCTTTAAAATATTAAACTTCATTGCAAGTTTACCATTGGCTGCGTTAATTAAATCATAAGCCACTTCAGCACTTCCATCGTCATAACTATAGTAATTATAAAACTCTTGCTTATAGTAAACGGTATCATTTGCACGAACGCCCGTAAACGATGCTGAATTGGAAAAATAAGACTTCACCATAAAATAGGTACTATCATCCGTAATTGACGGTGTCAATGGAAAAATAGAATCTAACGGCGATGTATATACCAAGTTAATATTATTAGGACGATTAGGAAAGATATTCCCATTTGTTTGTCCGAAACCAGATACATAGGCGCCAGTATAATCGTAAATTCTGGTATTAAACCCTACATCATTTGGTGTATCATCATTAATTCTGTAATTAACCGTCAAGGAATCATTGATTAACACTTGTTGATCTGCTGCCGACAATGTTTTAAAATGATCCCAAGGTATTGATGTGTATCCATTAATCAACGATCCGATAGGCTTGATAAATGCAACATCTCTCAATAAAGTATCTAATTGTCCTGTTACAGTATTATATGCTGCGCGCAAACGCACATAATCTAAATGCCATATGTCTAGATTACCTGTTTGAGCTCCATAAGAACGAAATCTGAATTGAAATCCATCTTGATAGTAAACTGAATTACCTATCGTAATATTTACCAAGTTAAATATCGTATCCTGTCCTCCAGAAACGCCACCGCCTACACCCCACTGCCTTGTCCATGTATTTGAAGTAGGATTATAAAAATCCAGTATCAACGAATCAGAAATTTCAGGCGCATCGCCCAAGCCTTTCTTTTCATAATAGAAACTTAACACAATACTATCCGACAAACTATAATTACCGCCTCCGTTAGGTTTTGTATATAAATTAATAGGAAAACTAGTCAATGTATCACAACCACCCTGCGCATTAGCAAAAGAATTATTATATGGATTACCCTGTTCATTTAACCCATCAAAAGTGGCTACACCTATCGAGTACGCATTTACACCGAAATTATTATTAACGTAAACCTTTTGATCCAACCATTTTGCTTGATCAGGATACTCACTATTATTCGAAAAATCATCAATGAAGGGTAAGTCTAAATTTACTACTGCACTTCGCATAAAAAAATTATTAGTCGAATGCTGAAGCGCTTTATTATACTTCAAAGGAATTATTACTTCTTGTTGCGCGAATACGCTCACATGAAACAACAATAAAATAAAAAATAATTTTGTTTTAATATTCATATCGTCGTTCGGTTTTATTTTGAAACACTACTCTTAGACTAACGGATTCTCCTTGCTTCATGAA
>JBDKGQ010000039.1:0-9269 GCA_039798145.1 Bacteroidota bacterium | reverse complement strand
TTCCCTTTACGAGATTCAAGATCGAGATGTTTACGGCTTTGTAATTCCTGAATACAACTTCCTAAAAACGGATTCATCTTATTAAAGCAATGAATTGTTTTTTCAATTAAATCTGCATGCCCTTTAAAAGGACGTAAAACAGATTTACCCTCTGGCTCAGCAGCTAAATCCCATGGTCGTAAATCTTCTAAATTTAAGTCTTGCTGATGCGCTCTTTCACTTTGCTCAACTAAGGGTACAAGATGCTTTTCTACTGCCTCGTGAAACTTAAAACAATCGTCAGCGGTGTAGTCAAAGCGTCCAAGATTAGCAAACATATAATCACGGTAATTATTAAACCCTGCATTCAATGCTATTTTATGACGTAAAACAAGCAATGCATCAAACAAATCATCTAATTTTTCTCTGTCTTGTAATCGTCGCGACATCATTTTGCGATACACTTCTTCTCGCTTTGTTCTATCGTGAAGCTCTAAATAATTACCTGCTTGTTGCATGGTTAATTCTTTCCCATCTACCTCCACCGACATTGCTCCAGCAATAGCAGCATACTCTTGTTCTTTATTTTGCAATTCAGCAATTAGCGGAATATTTTCTTCTCTGAATAATTCAACGCGTTGTTTAAGCTGGCGTAATAAAATATCAAAACCTGGCTTGGTATAAGAATCAAGTCCTCGAAAAGCCAATAGTTTTAAATCAAGATCATTACTATAAGGAGCAATTTTCGGCTGAATTTCAGACACAAAAAAAGTGTAATCGTTTACATGTTGTTCATTAGTTGTATCACAGCTCATTCGGATATATTTCCAACCAACATCTTCTTGCAAAGCAGCTTCTAATTCACTTCTATCATTAAGCCATTGTTCAAAATCAGCATTACTACTAAGTGTTCTATTTTTCAAGTCTTCAAAATAAGGAAGTAGGTCATCCCAGCTTTTATACGAAAATTCTTTTGGCAAAAATGTGCGGATAGTTTTATACGCTAGTAAGTCGTTATTGAAATTCATATTGTTTAAGAATAAATAAGCCCCTTAGATAAGGGGCTTACAATTAGTATTAAGATTCTTTTTCTGCTGATTTTTTTGCTGCTCTTTTTTTAGGAGCTTTTGGTTTCTCTACAACTTCCTCTGCTGCAGCTTTAACTTCTTCCACCACTTCTTCTGCTTGCTCTGTTGCTGGATTCATTGCAGCTTCGCTTTCAGGAGATCCCACCATATCTTTAATTAAACTGTACCATGCAAAGATTTTACGGATGTCAGAAATGTGTACTCGCTCTTCATCGTATTCAGGCAATACTTTTTTCAATACATCCTTTAAATCCGCTGGTTCAGATTTGGCATTTACCGAAGTTGCTAAAGAATCATTTTCCTTCATCTTTTTAAATGCATCATAAAGAGGCATATCTTCTTCGTAAGTATATATTGCCACATCTTTTAACATTACAATTCGTTGAGTAGATGAAACGGGCATTCTTTTGTTATCTGAAATACCTTCAACAACGAAACCGCCATTACGCATTTGCGCTACCATCTTGTACAAACCTGGACTTCCCGGCACTGAAATAATTTTCTCGAAACTCATAGTGTTATTTTATTGAGGTTGCAAAGGTAAAATAATGTTTGATATTTCATAACCTCAACTATTATTTAATCACAAATCAATGTGTTAGACTTCTGAAAGTCAAGCACTGTTATAAACAACAAAAACAGTTGATTACTTTTTCAATTCACCTCAAATTATCAGTTTTTAATTTTTAAATTCGGAAGATTAAATTTTGTCTTAATTATGTCGAGCAGAGCAATAAAAAAAGTTGCAGTACTTGGTTCAGGAATAATGGGTTCGCGTATTGCATGTCACTTTGCCAATATTGGCGTTTCTGTACTATTATTGGATATTGTTCCGAAAGAACTAACAGAAGAAGAATCAAAAAAAGGAATTACGAAAGATCATCCCGCTTTTAAGAACAGAATTGTGGATGCATCTCTTAAGAACACCCTACATTCAAAACCATCCTCTCTATACTCCCAATCGGGAATCAGTTTAATTCAGACGGGAAACTTTACTGATGACCTATCAAAAATCAGCGAATGCGATTGGATTATTGAAGTAGTAATAGAGAATTTAGGAATTAAAAAACAATTGTATGACGAAGTAGAAAAGCACAGAAAGCTTGATACATTAATCACAACTAATACTTCTGGGATTCCTATTGGATTATTAACTGATGGAAGAAGTGAAAATTTCAAACAACATTTTTGCGGGACCCACTTTTTTAATCCCCCACGTTATTTACGATTATTAGAAATTATTCCTGGAAAAGAAACGAAAAAAGAGGTCATCGATTTTCTGATGAACTACGGCTCACTTTTCCTAGGAAAAACTACTATTGAGTGCTTAGACACTCCTGCGTTTATTGCTAACAGAATCGGTGTTTATAGTATTCTTTCGCTTTTTCATTTAGTAGAGGAATCAGATTTTACAATTAACGATATTGATCTATTTACAGGAACGATCATCGGCCGACCTAAATCGGCAACCTTTAGAACTTGTGATGTTGTTGGATTAGATACGCTTGTGCATGTGAGCAATAATTTAGCGGCTGCTCTTCCCGAAGGAAACGAAAAGAAAACGTTTGAGCTTCCTGGATTTATTTCACAAATGATGGATAAAAAGTGGCTAGGAGATAAAACAAAGCAAGGCTTTTTCAAAAAATCAAAAGACGAAAAAGGGAAAACTATTTATTTGTCGCTAGACTTAAAATCATTTGAATATAGTCTGCAAAAAAAGAACAAATTCGAATCGATTGAAAGTGCAAAAGGAATAGATGATACCAGACAACGCATATCAATGCTCATGCAGGCAAAAGATAAAGCCGGCGACTTTTTCAGAAAATCGTTCTTTAGCTTGTTTGAATTTGTATCGAATAAAGTTAATGAAATATCTCCCGACTTATTTCGTATAGACGAGGCGTTAGAAGCAGGATTTGGGTGGGAATTAGGTCCGTTTAAAACATGGGACGCAATTGGGATTAAAGAATCCATTAAATCAATGGAATCTTTAGGATTTAAGCCGGCGCCGTGGATTTATTCTATGTTGGAATCTGGGAATAATTCATTCTACAAATTTGAGAATGGTATTGGTAGTTATTATAATCCTAATACAAATTCCTATGACCTGATTCCAAATCAGCAATCAAGCGTTCAGCTGTATCCATTGCGTAAAGAGAAAACGGTTTGGAAAAATAGTGGATGTAACATTATTGATATTGGTGAAGATGTGATCTGTTGTGAGTTCACAACCAAGATGAATACGATGGGCGGGGAAGTCATTGCAGGAGTTAATAAAGCAATTGAGTTAGCAGAGAAAAATTATAAAGGATTAGTGATTGGAAATGAAGGGGCGAACTTTTCGGCAGGTGCTAACCTAGCTATGATTTTCATGATGGCCATTGAACAAGAGTATGACGAAATTGATATGGCAATCCGAATGTTTCAAAACATGAATATGCGTGTGCGTTATTCATCAGTACCAGTTGTTGTTGCTCCATTTGGATTAACCTTAGGTGGTGGATGTGAAATGACCTTACATGCTGATAAAGTTCAGGCGCATGCAGAACTTTATACAGGACTTGTTGAGTTTGGGGTTGGATTAATTCCTGGTGGTGGTGGAACAAAAGAAATGGCATTGCGATTTTCGGATTCATTGAATGATGGCGATATTCAATTAAATACTTTACGATCTAATTTTTTAACGATTGGACAGGCAAAAGTTTCGACATCTGCAAAAGAAGCATTTGAAATGGGAATTTTAAAAGCAGGAAGAGACTCGATTACTATGAACAAAAACCATTTGCTTTTCGATGCAAGGAATAGTGTTGTTGCACTTTCTGATGCAGGCTATACCCAACCACAACAACGAAAAAACATCAAAGTACTCGGTAAACAAGGTCTCGGGCTCATCTGGGTAGGGGCAAACAGTATGAAAAGCGGAAATTATATTTCCAGTCATGATGAGTATATTAGTAAAAAGCTTGGTTATGTGATGTGTGGAGGTGAATTATCTTCTCCCACTGAAGTATCTGAGCAATACCTTTTAGACCTCGAAAGAGAGGTATTTCTATCGCTAACAGGGGAAAAAAAGACCTTAGAACGCATTCAATCGATATTAACTACCGGAAAACCTTTGAGAAATTAAATAAGTTATTAATTTTAACACCTGAAAAACCTATTGCATATGCATAAGTACAAAATCTTAATCTTGTCCCTTCTGATGATTCCTTTTATTTGTTTTTCACAAACAGAGGAAAAACCGAAGTATGCTCCGGGCAAGGAAAAACACCGTAACAAAACAGATGAATTTGGTCAGAAGCAAGGTACGTGGAAGACATTTAATTCTTACGGTGATATCATGACAGAAGTAGAATATCTTAATGACAAGCGTCAAGGAGTTTCTAAGCGTTACTATCCTTACGGTAAAATCATGGAAGAACAAGAATTCCAAAATGGTATCAAAGAAGGTGTTTACAAAAGATATTATTACTCTGGTACTGTTAAGCAAGAAGGAGAATATATTGCAGGCAAGAAAGACGGTAAATGGACACGTTATTTTGAAGATGGAGAAGTTGCAGCAGAAGGGTCTTATAAGAATAATAAGAAGGACGGAGAATGGAGAACCTTTAACCGCAAAGGTCAATTGATTGCCACGGCAACATTTAAAGATGGTATCGATCAGAAAGCTGCTGCTGAAGAGGCAAGAAAAGCTGCTGAAGCGAAAAAGGCTGCCGATGCTAAGAAAGCAAAAAATAGTGGAAAGCCAGGAGGCACACCGGCACCAACAGGAGGCAACACTCCTGCTCCAGCGGACACAACCAAAAAATAAATTCAATCATAACCCGCTGAAAAGCGGGTTTTTTTATAAGATAATATGAACGCATACATCGTAACAGGATATAGATCCGCAGTAGGGAAAGCACCAAAAGGAAAATTAAAGAATGTCAGACCTGATGATTTAGCATCAGCTGTAGTAAAGCATTTAATCAGTTCACTTGATTCGTTTGACGTTAACTTGATTGAAGATGTTATTGTAGGAAACGCAACGCCAGAGGCAGAGCAAGGATTAAATATTGGCCGTATGATTTCTTTAATGGGATTAAATACGGTGAAGGTACCTGGAATGACAGTGAATCGTTATTGCGCATCAGGATTAGAAACAATTGCCATTGCTGCTGCGAAAATAAACGCAGGATTGTCAGATTGTATTCTTGCGGGTGGTGTTGAATGTATGTCGCCAATTCCTTTTGGAGGTTGGAGAATCGTTCCTAACTACGAAGTAGCTAAAACAAATCCTGAATACTATTGGGGAATGGGATTGACTGCAGAAGCAGTTGCGAAAGAATACAATGTTTCTCGCGAAGATCAAGATGTATTTTCTTTTAACAGTCATCAGAAGTCTGTTAATGCTATTACTACCGGAAAATTCAAATCGCAGATTACACCTATTCACGTAGAAGAACTTTTTTTAGATGCAAACTATAAGCAGCAAAAATCATCTTTTACATTTGATACAGATGAAGGTCCGCGAGCAGACACTTCAATTGAAAAATTAAGCTCATTAAAACCAGTTTTTGATGCGCAAGGATGTATTACTGCTGGTAATTCATCTCAGACATCAGATGGCGCAGCATTCGTATTAGTTGTATCAGAAAAGTTTTTAAAAGAACATAATCTGACTCCGCGTTTGCGTTTTGTAAATTATGCAGTTGCGGGAGTTGAACCACGTATTATGGGTATTGGTCCTGTTGAAGCAATTCCGATGGTATTAAAAAAATCAGGATTGACCTTAAATGATATTAATCTGATTGAATTAAATGAAGCCTTTGCATCACAATCGTTAGCAGTAATGCGCAAGCTTGATATCAATCAGGAAATTGTAAATGTTAACGGAGGTGCGATAGCGTTAGGTCATCCCCTTGGCTGCAGCGGAGCAAAACTAACTGTACAATTGATGAATGAATTAGAAGCGAGAAATCAGAAATACGGAATGGTGACCATGTGCGTAGGTACAGGACAAGGTGCAGCAGGAATTTTTGAAAAAGTATAAAATTCGATTATGCCTTTAAAAGAGCAATGGATAATTTTAATCAGCACGCCCATTTATTTATTGGTGATTGCTGCTGAAATTATTTTAAGCAATATTAAATTAAGGAAATACTACTCTGTTAAAGAAACCATACTGAATGTCTATCTAAGTGTTTTAAATGCCAGCATCGATGTGTTATTTAGAGTTGTTTATGTGGGTGTTCTTTTATGGTTTTACGAGCATCGTATCATTGAAAACTGGACGAGTCCCCTACTCTATTGGATAGCCATTTTCATAGCTGAAGATTTTATGTATTACTGGGAACATCGTTTTGATCATCAAATACGATTGTTTTGGGCAGTACATGTTACACATCATTCATCGGAAGAATTTAATCTAACAACAGGATTTCGATCGTCGGTATTTCAACCAATTTATCGTTTCATTTATTTTATTCCATTAGCGTTATTAGGTTTTTCTCCGTTGGATATCATTTTTGTTTATGCCGCTACACAGATTTATGGGATCCTAGTACATACGCAATTCATCGATAAAATGCCGGCATGGTTTGAATCGGTGCTTGTTAGTCCTTCACACCACCGAGTACATCACGCAAGTAATGTAAAATATCTCGATAGAAATATGGGAATGGTGTTAATTATATGGGATAAATTATTTGGCACCTTCGAAAAAGAAACGAAGGATGAAAAAATTGTTTACGGCTTGACGAAACCGTTAGAAGAAAAACACCATCCAGTAAAAATTGTCACGCACGAATGGCAATCCATTTGGAACGATTTAAAGAAACCTGTAGGATTATCAACTAAATTAAAATACTTGTTTATGCCTCCAGGATGGAGTCATGATGGAAGTACCAAAACCTCCGACGAATTGCGCGCTGAATTAAACAACAAGCGTGTTTAAGCTTTTTATATGCAACACTCTAAATCAATTGCAAAAAAAATTCAATCTTACTGGAAGAAAGTCGGACCTGGATTAGTCACAGGTGCAAGTGATGATGACCCTTCGGGAATTGCTACGTATTCACAGGCAGGAGCAGCATTCGGATTAAAAACATTGTGGACAGCAATCATTGCGTTTCCGTTGATGGCTGTTATTCAACAAATGTGTGCAAGAATAGGACTGGTTACATCTCAAGGATTAACTGGTACTTTAAAGAAAAATTATCCACGTTGGGTTTTGTATTTAATGTTGCTATTTAGTTTCCCCGCAATTGTACTAAACATCGGAGCCGATATTGCGGGAATGGGTGCCGTTGGAAATTTATTATTCCCTTCTATTGATCAAAATTATTTTTCGGTATTATTCACCGTTATATTGCTTGTAATGATTATTTATTTGCCCTATCAACGTATCGCATCTATTTTGAAGAATCTATGCGTTGTGATGTTGGTGTACTTTATCGTTCCTTTTTTATTCAAGCAAGATATTATTGCCATTATAAAATCTACTTTCATTCCAACTATGGAATGGAACAAAGAATACATCGCTGTGATAGTTGGAATTTTAGGAACTACTATTTCTCCTTATTTATTTTTCATCAGTTGAAGTTGAAGAAATGAAAAATAAAAAGCATCATTTAATCGTGAATAAAAAAATCATTCACGAGATGAAGAATGATGTTGATTTTGGAATGGCAGTATCGGGATTTGTGATGTACTTTATCATTTTAACTACAGGCAGTGTTTTATTCCCAGCTGGAGTAACTCAAATTGATACAGTTGAACAAGCTGCATTAGCATTAAAACCTTTAGCGGGCAACATGACCTATTTGTTATTTGCCATTGGTGTGATTGGAACGGGATTGATTGCAATTCCTGTGTTAAGCGGATCACTATCGTATATTTTTACGGAGACGTTTGGATGGGAACAAGGTTTAGATAAAAAGTTCCACGAAGCGAAAGGCTTTTATGTTATTATAGCAATATCGCTATTAGTAGGACTATCGCTTAATTACGTTGGACTATCACCAATACAGGCGCTAATTTATACTGCTATACTGTATGGCGTCACTGCTCCTGTTTTAATAGGAATCATCTTACACATCTCGAATAACAAAACGGTGATGGGTAAATTCACGAATGATAGAAAGTCGAACGTTTTAGGATTAACTGCGCTGATTATAATGAGTGCAGCCGCGGGATTACTCATCTATTTTCAATTTAATTGAGTAGTGTTCGAAAATAAGATTTCATTTTTCTACTGATTTGCGAATATTACTCCGTACCTTGCAAAAAAATTAAATGGCAAAATCGAGCAGTACATCTACTAAAAAAGATAGAGAAAAGCGAAAGCAAAAAGAGCGTAAAGAGAAACTTGAAAAAAGAGCAGATCGAAAAACAACTAAAGCAAAAACATTCGATGAAATGATTGCTTATGTAGATGAATTCGGACGAATTTCTTCCACTCCACCACCACAACGACTACCTGTTGATCAGGACAGTATTGAAATATCAGTTACAAGACAATCAGAAAGCGAAGAAGAAACTGTTAAAACAGGAACTGTCTTTTCGTTTGATGAAGCGAAGGGTTACGGATTTATCAAAGAGAGTAATACCAACGAAAGCATTTTTGTGCATTCATCAGCATTGAGCACTCCAATTAGACAAGGAAATAAAGTGACATTTGAAATTGACAAAGGAGATCGTGGATTTTTCGCAGTGAATGTAAAGCTGGCAGTATAAAACGATCTTTAATCAAACTATTTAAAAGTAAAAAGCCCATCTAGGTTAATACCAAGATGGGCTAGTGTTTATTAAAGAATTTTATTAAGCGATTCTTACGTTAACTGCGTTTAAACCTTTTTTGCCATTTTCGACATCAAAAGTTACATTGTCATTTTCACGGATATCATCTTTTAAACCACTTACGTGTACAAAGATTTCTTCACCCGTTTCTGCATCTTTAATAAAACCAAATCCTTTTGTTGAATTAAAGAATTTAACTACTCCATTTTTCATTTTTGTTGTTTTTTAATAATTGAATGTCAAAGATACAACTAAATAAGCTCGATAACCAATTAAATGGCAATAAATATTTTGAAATTCAAATAATTACAAGATAAAAATATTGTTTTCCCCTCGTAAAACGAGTTTTGTTAAGCGTCCGAAATATTTGGCTCAACAAGGCATTTTAGCTTCTCCAACGACTCTTGCCAGCCCAAATAACAC
>JBDKGQ010000038.1:0-7754 GCA_039798145.1 Bacteroidota bacterium | reverse complement strand
TATTGAAAAACTCGTTCAGTACATTGATTATATTCAGTCGACAGTGCAACCGGAAAAAATAGATTATCATTTTTTACAGGAGTTTTTAAATTGGATTCATGAGTTGGGCATGACAGCACGAAGTCAAGCACGAGTGATATCTGGCATTAAAGCATTTTATAAATATTTACTCCTCGAGAATGTTGTTAGCGATGACCCTACAACATTATTAGAAGGACCAAAGATTGGACAAAAACTTCCCGACTTTTTAACAGTAGAAGAAATTAATTCACTGATTGCAGCCATTGATAGAAGTAAGCCAGAAGGAGAACGCAATAAAGCAATTATTGAAACATTGTACTCTTGCGGATTACGTGTTTCTGAATTAGTTAATTTGAAATTAAGCGGGTGTTCGTTTGATGTTGGATTCATAAAGATTACGGGGAAAGGAAATAAAGAACGTATTGTTCCAATTGGAAATGTAGCAATCAGTCAGTTGGAAAGATATTTTCAGTCGTATCGTAATCATTTAAATATTCAATCGGGGGAAGAAGATTTTGTTTTTTTAAATCGTAGAGGAAAACATTTAACGCGCGTAATGATTTTTACCATCATTAAAGATCTTGCGCGTATCGCAGGCATTCGTTCGAGTATTAGTCCGCATACCTTCCGACATTCATTTGCCACACATTTAATTGAAGGTGGTGCCGATTTAAGAGCAGTTCAAGAGATGCTTGGTCACAGCAGCATTACCACTACAGAAATCTATACGCACCTTGATAGAGATTATCTACGAAGTGCCATTTTACAATTTCACCCAAGAGGCTAAAAAACTTTCGATGGATATATTTGTTCTACCAATTATGAAAAAGCGTTTTGCCATTTTATTAATAGCTTCTTTTATTTTTCCTTTCTTCGGATATGGACAAACAGATATTAAATCAAAGTTAGATCAGGCTCAGAAACTAGAAGATCAAAATAAACCTATTGAAGCATTAACGATCTACAAAGAGATTATCAAAGCAGATTCATCTCAAGCATATGCCTTATGCAAAACCTCCGCAATCATGGCGAAGGAAGGTCCTTTTTTAAAGTCCATTAAAAACAAAGAGCAATGGTATCGCCAAGCCTTATACCTTGCAGAAAAAGGATCACGATTAAATCCGAAATTGCCAGAAGGACATTTCACAATTGCGTTTGCTTGTGCACGACTTACCGACTATGCTGGCATTAACGAAAAAGTTAAACTGTCAATTAAAATGAAATCAGAAGCTGAGAAATCAGTGGCATTAAAACCAACTTTATCAGAAGCATATTTCATTTTAGGAAAATGGCATCAGGTAATGGCTGGATTTAATTCGCTTGAAATGGTGATGATAAAAGCTATTTATAGCAATATGCCAGAAGGTTCTTATCAATCAGCTTTAGATAATTTGAACAAAGCCATAAAGTTTAATCAATCTGCTTTGTTGTACTACTATGAATTAGCAAACACCTATTATTTGCGTGATGATGATGGAGATGTAGAGAAAGCAAAAGCAATTATTTCTAGGATTGAAAAAACACCTCCTAAAAACGAAGAAGACAAAGGAGTATTAGTGCAAGTCAAAGAATTAAAAAGTAAATTATAGTTCTTTCTTTCGGAAGAATCCAAAAACCATTTCTTGTAATTCCATTGCTATTTTCAAGCGATAGATGATAAATAAATAGGAAAGCGATAAAAACGCAGACTTAAAAGCAATAGCCAATAGTTTGTTGTCAAAACTTGGAAGTAGGAATCCTATAATTCCTAATCCAATAATGGTAAATAACACTTTCAGATTTTCACTGGTAAAAGGCATTAGTTTAAAATGCTTATGAACATACCAAAGCAACATTGTATTATAGAAGAAAGAAGACAATGCCGTTGCAGTAGCGGCTCCATTCATACCGAATAAAGGAATGAATACGTTTTGTAATATGATTGCTAATGCTGCAAGTGTTATCAATAATCCTGCACCCCATTTGTATTTTTCAGAGGTAAATAAAATGGCTGCATTTAATCCTGTTGCCATATTGTACAAAGCAGCTATACTTAAAATCACAACTACCATCCATGCTGATTGATAACCCTCTGGTAAAAATGAAAGTAAGTCGCGGATATTTGCATTGACATTAATAAACAAAAATCCACCAATGATAAACATGTATAATGAACTCTTGTAATAGATATCATCAATCTCCTTCATGTTTTTTTCTTCCCAGGCAAAAGCAATTTTTGCAGATGCAATTTTATCAAATGCATTTAAGGGTGCTTCAATAATTGTGGATACAAAAGCTACTACTGTATAAATTCCGACGAAGCTTAATGCCATGTATTTCCCCATCACAATGGAATCGAAGTATTTTAATCCAATAGATGCAACAGAAGCAAACCACAGCAATAATCCGTAAGAAATTAAACGAAAGAATTTCTTCTCTTTGAAAGTAGGCCAATCGATTTTAATTCCTGGTTTATCAAACAAAAACACATAGGCCAATAAAATCAAAAGCTGAATAACATAGATTCCAACGAATGAAAGAATGAACTGTTCAAGGTTAATCCACTTCAAATAATAAATTGAAACAACAGCAATCGTCATCAAACGAACTCCAATATCATTTACATAGGTAGGAATAGTCGATTTGAAATTGGCGTTGCAGTAAATAGAAATTACAGATATAAACGAAATGCAAAATATTAACGGAAACACATATTGAAAAAACGCAAGAAACATTGGCGACTCTTTCATGTATTGATGAAAAATAAAATCTTTCATCAACAAAATCAACAAGGAGGTTAATGCAAATCCGATGAGAGGAAATAACAACATGAATCCGAAATAGCCATGATGTTTTTTGTCTATGTTTTTAAATACAGGAAAGAATCGTGTCGTTGCATTTCCAATTCCCAATGGAACAAACATAGCAACGACTAATGAAAAGGAATAAAGCAATCGTGTTAACCCTAATTCTTCTTTCGTAAGAAAATAAGGCTGGATTACAATTAAATTTAGAAATCCAATTGCAAGTCCGATATAAACTGCAATGGTGTTTTTTATTCCTTGTCGTTTGATTACGCCCATCTTAATTTCCCCACTTTTTAAACCATTGCAAATAAGTAAACACAAACCATAAGCGTTCGAAGTCGTGCACTTTACCTGCTAAATAATCTTCACGCAATTGACGAACAGCAGTTGTATTTAGTAAATGATTTCCCTTTAAAGCATCATCACCCATCACTTCCATCAACAAAGGTTTTAAATCATCTTTCATCCATTTCTTAACTGGAACACCAAAGCCCATCTTAGGGCGCTCCATCAACGACTTCGGAACATATTGATGAACGATATCTTTTAAAATTCGCTTTCCTACTCCATTTTGCAATTTGTATTCAAAAGGCATGGTTGCGACAAACTCAATTAGGCGATGATCTAAAAATGGCTCACGCCCTTCGAGTGATGCCGACATAGTAGCACGATCAACTTTCTGTAAAATATCATCTACTAAGTAGGTTTGATATTCTACTGCGAGCACTTGATTCATTGGCGATACCTTTGAAGAAAATTTCTCTCCACTATTGAACACGGTATTTAGCTCTTTGAAATTTGAATTCAATAAAAGTCTTGCTTCACCAGCCGTAAATGTTTTATTAATACTATCAAATGCTTCTGCGTTTGTCTTTGCATTGATAAACTCAATCAACTTTTCTATTCGATTGGCACTCGTTAAATTTTTATTCAGATTAATCGCATTTAGAAAAGGAGATAACAATTTTACTGCCCCTGGTTTATTATTCCACTTTTTTAAATAAGATTCTGCTTTCAAATGACGAGGATAGCCAGCAAATAATTCATCACCTGCATCTGCGGATAGTGCCACCGTTACATGCTTCTTCGCGATGCGACTAACTAATGTCGTTGGAATAGCTGATGAATCGCCAAAAGGTTCATCAAAAATATGTGGCAGTTCCGGAATAATATCCTTTGCTGCATCGATGGTACATATTTCTGTAAAATGATTCGTTCCAATTTCCTTTGCAACTGCCTCTGCATAATTCGCCTCGTTAAAAGAAGCTTCTTCAAATCCGATAGTAAACGTATTTATTTGTCCGTATGATTTAGCCAACAAAGCAGCTACCGCTGTACTATCGTATCCACCACTCAGAAACACACCAACAGGCACATCTGAAATCATGCGATACTTAAACGCATCAATCATCAATTCTTCTGTGCGTTGCTTTGCATCTTCGTAAGAAATAGAAATATTAGGCTGATTGTAATAATCATTCACATCCCAATACTTAATATTCTTGCTCGAAAAATTGGATAAATCAAATTGAATATAATGTCCTGGTTCTAACTTATAACAATCTTGATAGATGGTATAAGGAGCTGGAATATTTCCATTTTGAAAGTATAACCCCAACGCATTAACGTCGGTAGCATGTTTAAATGCCGGATGATTTCGCAGGGCTTTTAATTCGGATCCCCAGATAATATTTCCATCGTAGTTCGAGTAGAACAATGGCTTTACGCCTGCTCTATCACGAATCAAATACAACTGCTGCTTTGGAATATCTAAAATAGAAATAGCAAACATCCCAACCAACGAATGAATAAATTCAATTCCTTTCAATTCGTAGCCTTTCAAGACAACTTCTGTATCCGAAGAAGATTTAAAAGAAATACCGCTAGAAATAAGATCTTGTTTTAACTCTTGAAAATTATACACCTCTCCATTCAACATGATGACAATAGAGCGATCATGATTGAACATAGGCTGATGGCCAGCTTCACTTAAATCCAGGATACTAAGACGGCGAAAGCCAAAGGCAGCGACACCATTCTCCATCGATAATACCTCATAACCTGCATCATCGGGTCCGCGGTGAACCAACGAATCCGTCATTTTACGCAGTATTTCTACTCCGTAAATCCCTTTTTTATCAATATATCCTGTAAAGCCGCACATAAATTCAGATTCACAAATCTAATAAATAGGATGATAATTATAATTTGGTAAATTTATGCCATTCAAATATGAGCACATTATTCCCTTATTCCTCTCCTGTAAGCCATAAAGCGCTTTCAATTTCAGGAGACCAATTAGTCAATAGCGATGGTGAGGCATTCCCAATAATCAACGGAATTCCGCGTTTTGTCCCTCAGGAGAACTATGCTTCTGCTTTCGGATTACAATGGAAAACCTACGCAAAGACCCAATTAGATAGTTTTAGCAATACGAGTATCACCCAAGATCGTTTAGAGCGTTGCTTAGGTATGCCTATCAGCGGACTTAAAGACAAAACTGTTTTAGAGGTTGGTGCAGGCGCAGGCCGTTTTACAGAGTTATTAGTGAAAGGAGGCGGATTAATTCACTCCATCGATTTAAGCGTAGCTGTGGATGTTAATAAGGAGAACATTGGCAATGCATCAAATTATCAAATTGCACAAGCCAGCGTGTACGATATACCTTATGCAGACAACTTATTCGATTATGTGGTTTGCTTAGGCGTGATACAACATACTCCAGATCCTGAAAAAACAATCAAGTGTTTATTTGAAAAAGTGAAGCCAGGTGGTGTTTTAGTTATTGATCATTATATCTGGCGAATTGGTTATTACTCTACGCTCACTCCAATTTTCAGAGCTGTTCTGAAAGAGATGAAACCGGAAAAATCGCAACGCATCGTAAATAGCTTAGTTGATTTTTTCTTTCCGATTCATTGGAAATTGAAAGACAGAGGTATTATCAATTGGTTAGTGCATCGTGTTTCTCCGCTAATTGTTTACATCCGCGAATTTCCTGAGCAAGACCGACAGTTTCATTACGAATGGAGTAAATTAGATACCTACGATCAGCTAACAGACTATTACAAGCACTTACGTAGTATGGATGATATTCGTAAAACATTAACAACACTTAATGGAAAGAATATCTGGATGAACAAAGGTGGAAATGGCGTTGAAGCCAGATGTGAAAAATAATTTTGGAATGACACAAGTAGATAAAGCGAGTAAAGAATATTGGACTTCCTTCTGGAATCAGTTGCCTCTACCCGACCCTATTGATTTAACGAAGAAAGGTCTTTCCAATTATAGCATTCGAAAGATTGATGCTGTTTATTCGAAGTATTTATCCAGCTTAAAAGGTAAGCATGCAAAAGTGCTGGAATTAGGTTGTGGAAATTCTGTTTTTCTAAGCTACTTTCATCAGCAATACGGATTAGAAATTTACGGACTAGATTATAGTGAATTAGGCTGTAAGCAAACAGAAAAGATTTTAGAGCGCGATGGTATCAAAGGTGAAATTATTCAAGGTGATATTTTTAATCCACCGCAAGAATTAATTGGTGCTTTTGATGTAGTTTGTTCATTTGGTGTGCTTGAACATTTTGAAGATTCTGTCAATACCATTAATGCATTTAAAAAATTCTTAAAGCCTGGCGGAATTTTAATTACCACTGTACCATACTTGAAAGGTGCTACTGGTATCCTTCAGAAAATAATGAATAAACCTGTATTTGATATTCATGTATTGATGAATAAATCTGATTTAAGTTCTTATTTGAATAAATCAGGTTTAACAATCAATTATTGCGAATACCATCTTCCCATATCCTTTGGCGTTACACTCGAGCAACATGAAGGCAAACCAATTCAGTTTTTGAAGTTCAAGAAATTAATTTTAAAAGGACTTCAAGTTATTTCTAAAATTTTCTGGTGGATAGATGATCGCATTATCAAGTTACCCGTATTGCCATTTTTCACTGCTGGAATCATTTCCGTTGCAACACTTAATGAAAAAAAATAATGGCAATTCTTTATTTCCATACTGGTAGTTCTTCGTTTGTAAATAAAGACATTTCTATTCTTTCAGAAATTGATGAAGTAAAAGTATTTGCTTTTAGCAGCGATAAAAAATGGAAGACACCTTTCTTACTAATAAAACAAAAGCTGTTTATCCTTAGACATCTTTTCAGTACTAAACTGTATGTTGCGCAATTTGCAGGTTATCATGGTTACCTTCCGGGATTGTTTGCTCGTCTTACAGGTGAAAACTTTTTAGTCATTGCAGGCGGAACTGATTGTGTATCGTTTCCTGCTATTGGCTATGGCAACTTTAATAAGAAACTATTAGGACTGTTTACCAAACTATCTTTCAAACTTGCAACGCATGTAAGTCCGAAGCACAAAACATTAATCAGCTATAATTATACTTACGATAAAAGCATTCCCACGCATCAGGGTATAAAAGCATTTATTAAAAATTACAAAACCCCAACCACTGTTATTCCTAACGGGTACGACGATACGCAATTCTATAAATCGACAGACAAAAAGAAGAACTCGTTTATTACAGTTACTGGCGGCTTAGAATTTTCATTTCAGCAGCAGTTAAAAGGAATTGATTTGATATTAAAAATTGCGAATGAATTTCCAGATTGTGAATTCACCATTGTTGGGGTTCCAACGACAATTAAATTGCCGATCACATCTGATAACGTAATAACCATTCCTCCTACCAAAAACAGTGAGTTACAAAAACTATATAGCGAACATCAATTCTATTTACAACTTTCCATGGCAGAGGGATTTCCTAATGCTTTATGTGAAGCCATGCTTTGCGAATGTGTTCCAATTGTATCCGATGTATTTTCAATGCCAGAGATTATTGAATCAACCGGACATGTATTAAACGAACGGAATGAGGAGCTGCTTAAATCGTTAATTCAATCAGCGATCACTGACAAC
>JBDKGQ010000037.1:0-12673 GCA_039798145.1 Bacteroidota bacterium | reverse complement strand
GGAAAAAGTGCTTCGAAGCAATAGCGGTAGTCGGAATTTGCATCTTCATTGGCAGTGACTTTATTCTTTCCAATATTACCTCCAATAATCAAATTCGATTTCCTTTTTTGTAATCGCAAAGCAGCTGCATCTACACCTTGATTATTAAAACCCATACGATTGATCAGTCCTTTGTCTGCTGGCAAACGAAACATACGTGGCTTAGGATTTCCATCCTGCGCTTTAGGAGTTAAGGTCCCTACTTCAATAAATCCAAATCCAAATGCACCTAACTCTTCAAACAATACAGCATCCTTATCAAATCCCGCTGCTAAGCCTACAGGATTCGGAAAATGTAAGCCCATCACCTCTACAGGCTTGGATACATTTCCACAAATGGATTTAAAAATTGCTTTTACCCCGGGTATTTTAAACGACCATTTGATCAATGAAAAAGTAAAATGATGCGCAGCCTCGGGATTCATCAAGAATAATAACGGACGAATAATTTGGCGATACATACTGCAAGATTAGCGATTTTTTTTATTTGATAATTCGAATACTATTTTTAGATTTGTCTAAATTTAATATTTGACTTGTTAAATTATGTATCAACCGACTGCTACAGAAGAAAACTATCTTAAAACAATTTACCATCTGTCCAATACAGGAATCAAGAGCGTTAACACCTCTTCGATTGCTACTTCGATGGAAACGACAGCGGCTTCTGTAACGGATATGTTGCGTAAGCTATCCGACAAAGAATGGATTAACTACGAAAAATATAAGGGCGTTAAAATTACCCGTAAAGGTGAAAAAGTGGCTTTGGGTATTATTCGCAAACATCGTCTTTGGGAAGTTTTCTTAACTAACATTCTTGAATTTGAATGGGATGAAGTCCACCATATGGCTGAAGAATTAGAACATGTGAGCAGCGAAGAATTGATTAAACGCTTAGATACTTTTCTTGGGCACCCAAAGTTCGATCCGCATGGCGACCCTATCCCGGATCAGACAGGTAAAATGGAATCTCATGATAAGTTTTCACTTTCATCAGGCGAAGCTGGTGAGAAATACATTATCACAGGAGTAACAGATCACAGTACTTTATTTTTAAAACACCTTCGGAAATATGGTTTATTACCAGGTGTAACGGTAAGCATAGCCGAAATAATGGATTATGACAAAAGCATGTTAGTAAAGGTTAACAAAGATAAATTTCATTTAAGTTTAGAAGTTTCAAAAAACATCTTAATCAAGAAATATGTCAGCGCAAAATAAAGCATCCCTCTCCGAAGTTCATAGCACGGTAGATGTCAAGTCGGGAATGAGTTTTCGCAAGAAACTATTCGCGTTTATTGGTCCTGCTTATTTAGTTAGTGTTGGGTACATGGATCCAGGAAACTGGGCAACGGATATTGAAGGAGGAAGTAAATACGGATACTCATTAATCTGGGTTTTATTGTTATCGAATTTAATGGCCCTTCTACTCCAAAGTCTAAGTGTACGATTAGGGGTTGTACGTGGGCGTGATCTCGCGCAAGCATCCAGAGAACTCTATCCGAAATACATCAATTATTTTTTATACGCTTTAGCAGAAATTGCAATTGCTGCATGCGACTTAGCAGAGGTCTTAGGGATGGCAATCGGATTGCAATTATTGTTTGATATTCCATTATTCTGGGGAGTTATCATTTGTGCATTCGACACCTTTATCCTCTTGCTTTTATTGCATTATGGGATTAGAAAAATTGAAGCATTTATTATCACTTTAGTAGCAATTATTGGTTTAGCATTTTTCGCTCAGGTATTCATTGCTCATCCTGCAGTTTCTAATATTGCTGGTGGATTTATTCCAGGATTTGCAGATGACGGTGCGCTCTATATTGCTATTGCAATTATCGGAGCGACTGTAATGCCACATAATTTATACTTGCATTCATCGCTCGTGCAGACTCGAAAAATTGAACGAACTCCAAAGGAAATAAAACGAGCATTAAAATTTAATTTTCTCGATAGTACGATTGCTTTAAACATTGCCTTTTTTGTAAACATGTCGATTTTAGTCGTAGCAGCTACTGCGTTTTTTATGAACGGACAAAAAGATGTTAGCGACATCCGACAAGCACATTTATTACTTACCCCACTATTGGGAAGTACGGTCGCTCCAGTATTATTTGCTGTTGCATTAATTTGCGCAGGACAAAGCTCTACGATTACAGGAACACTTGCAGGACAAATTGTAATGGAAGGTTATTTAAATTTAAGGATTGCGCCTTGGCTTCGTAGAGTTATTACACGACTGATTGCAATCGCACCAGCTTTATTGGTGATTTATGTTTCGGGGGAAGATGCTACTGGCCCTCTACTCGTATTTTCACAAGTCATATTGAGTTTACAGTTAGGCTTCGCCGTTATACCGCTTATTCACTTTGTGAGTGACAAAGAAAAAATGGGCGAATTTGTCATTTCGAAATTGGTAAAATCGCTTGCTTGGCTTTGTGCATTAGTAATTGTCGTGCTAAACCTTAAAATGGTGGGCAACGAATTACATCATTGGATATTAGAAAACGGATGGGGTGATATCAAAGTCATCTTATCCTTGTTGTTTGTTGTTATCTCTATTGCTATTTTAATTTATATCAGTATTGCTCCACTCCTTTCAAACAAAATTGATAGAACCGTAAATCTTCCACATAAAAAAGATCTTGTGATTGATGACAACATCATTATGAATCCACAACGTGTAGCCTTGGCGTTAGACTTTACTGATGCTGACTTAAACGTAATTCCACAAGCATTGCGACAAGGAGGTAAAAATGCGACTTACTATCTGATACATATTTCAGAAACAGCCAATGCGCAGTTATTAGGAAAAGAAGCAGGTGATTATGAAACAGAAGTTGACCAGGAAAACTTAGCTAAATATAAAACGCAGATTGAAGCCTGGGGATATCAGTGCGAAATCAAAATGGGTTATGGTCGTCCGAGGAAAGAGATATCGCGTATTGCAAGAGAATGCAATGCAGACTTGCTTGTAATGGGTGCGCATGGTCACAAAGGGTTTAAAGATTTGATTTTCGGATCTACCATTGATGCTGTACGACATAATTTAACGATTCCTATTCTAGTCGTTCGCTGATTAACTATCTTTGTGCTGTGGTTTTTAAACAAAACATCAATATCGTTAATCGCAGAGCGAGTTTTAACTTTTTCATTTCTGATGAAGTTGAAGCTGGTATTCAGTTAACAGGTACAGAAGTAAAAGCCATTCGCGAAGGCAAAGCCAATTTAAGTGACTCCTTTTGTTATTTTAAGAATGATGAATTGTGGATTAAAAATCTTCATATCTCTCCTTACGAACATGGATCGTATGCGAATCACGAAGCAAAGCGAGAGCGCAAATTGCTTTTACATCGTCATCAATTAACGAAGCTTCAGAGCAAATTAAAAGAAAAAGGCGTCACAATTATTCCGATTAGCATTCAAGAGAACGAGCGAGGATTAATTAAAGTAAGAATCGGCTTAGCGCGAGGCAAGAAATTATTTGACAAGCGTGAAACGTTAAAGAAAGCAGAAGCAAAACGAGAGATGGGTAGAGTAATGAAAAAGTTTAATTGATTTATTCTTTTACTACCCGAATTGATTGCTGATTTTTATTTCCAGCTTTTATCAAGTAAACACCAGCTGACCAATCATTCGTATTAATTGTCATTTTTTCAGAAAGAATTTCTCTTCTATAAATTAACTTACCTGTATAATCATATACTTCAAACTGCTCACCTAAAAGTATATTAGCTATATCGAGCTGCAATAAATCGTGAGTGGGGTTCGGATAACATTTTATCAATTGACTAACAGCAGAGATTTCATTAATTGCAGTTGTCGTACAAAGACCTGGCATATTAGCATCTAACCAATCAATTCGATCAACAATCCACTTTTTAAGTGAATCGAGTTCACCAGCATAAGTAACACCGATATTATTTATTTCAGGAGCAACTGAAGCCTCTCCGAGCACATGCCATAATGCAAAATGTCGTACTTGCGCATTCTGAACTAACAATGCAACGCTATCAATAATTCCGAAAATGTGAGCGGTATCTAAAATCGTTTGACGATAAGATTCATACGTACAATGTAATTCATCTCTGAAGGAAGAATCTTGTAATAATCGCACGAACCATCCTGTTGAATTGACATCCTGTCCTTGGCAATCATTCAGCTGATAAGCCCAACCAGAACCATCTAAGTTTTCGAAAATAAAACAGCCGTAAATATTTTTCCATGCCCAATCGAAGTCCCACACTGGACCAGCTTTTAATTTTCCACCATTCGAATCTTTATCCTTATGATAATAAATACTCTTCTTGAATCCATCAGCGTTACGTGCAACTTCATTCATCAGAAAATAATCGATGAATGATTTCACATCCATATAATGACGATATCCTGTTGCTATATCGGTAAAATTCGGACTATACAAAGCAGTTTCAAGACTATCTACATAAGATGCGATATAGGCCTTTTGTTGAGGCATGATAGCAGTAGCATCAGGATAATTATATAAGAAATGTACATCCATTCCAGGATGATCTATTGGTGAATAATTCGATTGGAAACTATTAGATGGATCCCAGATATTTTGTTCGAGGATATACCCTCCCGTTAGTTCATCGCCTATGGTATCAATTGGATTCAACTTAGCAATATTTACGCGATTATTATCTCGCTTAATCTTTTCTCCTAGCAAATAAATCCCGCGATAACTACTATCTACCATCACTTCACACAAACGCATTTTCACGCTATAGTTACCCATTTCATCGAACAATTGATATGGTAATAAATTACGAAGCAATGAACGATCTCCATAATGCGACAATAATACCCAATCATTTTCTGCAGGCATTCCCAATAAAGAAACATCGTTATTATTTCCAAGTGAATCTCGTGTTTCTAAATTGTAGGGACGTTGAGGATAACCTGAAGAAGTAGCACCACGAACTTCAATTCCAATATTACCACTATAAATATTTGAACTATCAGAAAGGTAAGTAATATTGCCGGCACCTGCATATTTAATTTCCATGGTGCAATCAATTTTATTATTCGCCACTATTGATTGTCCATTGGTATTGATAAGTACCAATGGCAAGTCAGAACTTTGAATCAATAGATTAATATCGTTCACACAAATATTAAATGTCCCTTGCGCACCGCCGTAACCAGTAACCTGAATATACAATTGTTGCCCAGGAGTTAAATTCTCTAAAATCAAATAAGAATAATAACCTGTTCCAGCATCATCATCACATGCGATGATATGTATGTTATCACATGAATCACCAACCCACACACCAACGGAAGAATCGAAAATAGTTCCTGAATCTGTTTCAATCGTTAAATTTCCAGATGGTGGAACGATTGTAGAAAACCAAATTTCAGAACCAGGATTATACGTGCAATTTAATCCTAATCCACTCTGAGGAAAATTTACATTGGATGAAAACAAACACTGTCCTACAGCAATAGGAATTGCGTTACAAGGATGTCCACCTAACAAAACAGCACTATTACAATTAGCAATACAAGTATATACTAAACCAATTGCGGGATTTGGTCCATCTTGAATCAAACTATTCCACGAAGCATCAAATAACTTATAGGTGTTTTCATTTTCGTAGGCACCAGAAGAATAAATCAATTTTATTGTATCGCCACTATCTACAGAAAAGCTAATTGAATTGCCGTAATTTAATGCGCTATAAACACCAATACTTGTATCATTAACTAACACTTCTAAGGATCCACCATTCCATCCATCACCGTAACTATCAAACATTGATAAATGGTAATTACATGATTGAGCATATCCGAAGGAAAACAAAAAAGAAAAGGCTGCTATAGCAACAACCTTCTTCATAATTTTATTGATTATCATTTTGAAATGATTTAGTGTTTCTTTTTAAAATCACTTAAGTTACCTGAAATCGTAATGTGATTACTCCCTTCGTAAGGCATATAAAGTGTTTTAGCGAATGAGATTTGCAGTGCGCTGATTTTTAATCCAAGTCCCATTGAGAATCCAGATAAACCTTTTTTCTCTGTTAATGTCAATTCATTTCTACGCAAGAAATTATAACCTAATCGAAGATTAAAGTTCTTTGAAAACAATACTTCTACATTCATAATCACGTGACGCATGATTTTATTTCCTGCAGTTATTGATTGCACTTTCTCTTCACCCGTTAAAGGATCAATTCCGTTTTCATTCGGATTTAAATACGACAAATCATACTTCTGCAATTGCTGACCGATTAATGAAAAACGGAAAGGCGCATTCGTTAGTTTCTTAGAAACACCAAGCTGAATTTGCAAAGGCAATCGTTCTGTTGATCCACCATCAAACTTCTTTAGTTGTGCTCCAAAATTGCGAATCACAAAAGCAGCTGAGAAGTTTTTTCTTGCTAAATGATAATTAATTCCCGCATCGGCCGCTAATGCATTTGAAGTATTTCCAAGACCTAGGTTTGAAAAGACTCCTTTCACAGATACACCTAAATTTAATGTGCTATCTAATTGCTTTGCCCAAGTTAATCCGATAGCATTATCAGAAGCCTTAAACTCGCCTGAAATATTTCCTGCTAAATCAGTTTGCACAAATGTTCCATAATTTGCATTATGAACATACCCTCCAATCATTCCAAATCGCTTGGACTTTTGAGCGTATACAAAATCACTGTATGAAATATCAGAAGCATAACCGACATAACTCACGGAAAACTGTTTGTCAATTGTAGAGAATAGTTGTCCGGGA
Source organism: Bacteroidota bacterium (assembly GCA_039798145.1). Classification (GTDB taxonomy): domain Bacteria; phylum Bacteroidota; class Bacteroidia; order AKYH767-A; family OLB10; genus CAINEC01. The sequence continues at coordinate 5,874 of JBDKGQ010000037.1, read as the reverse complement.
TTATAAACCATTAAAGACACATCTTCCGCAGGAGTTACGATTGCACTACCACCTAATGCAGCAGCGCGAGAACTAGTATTGAAGTTTAAAAAATTAAAAGCTGATAGTCCACCTGATTGCCCAAAAGAAATTTGAGCAACCAATAACATTGCAACTACTATCAGATTAACTTTTCTCATTTGAAGGACTAATATAATGGAAATTTATCCATGAACGTATTCACCTCTCCTCTCACCTTTTCAATTACTTTTTCGTTGGTATGATTCATTAATACTTTATCGATTAAAGTAACAATTTTCTTCATGTCTTTTTCTTTCATTCCTCTTGAAGTAATCGCAGGAGTTCCTACACGAATACCAGAAGTCACGAACGGACTTTTATCATCATAAGGAACCATGTTTTTGTTGATAGTAATATCTGCTTTCACTAAGGCATTCTCCGCTTCACGTCCTGTAATATTTTTATTTCGAAGATCAATTAACATTAAGTGATTATCTGTTCCTCCTGAAATAATATGATATCCTAAATCGGTAAATGCTTTTGCCATTGCTTGTGCATTTTTTACGACTTGAATTGTATACTTCAAATACTCATCTGTTAATGCCTCTCCGAAAGCTACAGCTTTAGCAGCAATTACGTGCTCTAATGGTCCACCTTGAATTCCCGGGAACACAGCAGCATCTAACAAGCTACTCATCGATCTGATTTCGCCTTTAGGCGTTGTTATTCCGTAGGGATTAGGAAAATCTTTACCCATCATAATTAAACCACCACGGGGACCGCGAAGCGTCTTATGAGTTGTAGTCGTTACGATATGGCAATAAGGTAGTGGATCATTTAAAATTCCTTTTGGATGAGAAATATCTCCTAACAATAACGCACCTACTTTATCTGCTATCTTGCGTAAGCGAACATAATCCCAGTCGCGAGAATAAGCAGAAGCACCGCAAATAATTAATTTAGGCAATTCTTTTTTAGCAATCTTCTCTACTTTATCGTAGTTAATCATTCCAGTTTCTTTCTCTACTCCGTAGAAGCAAGTTTTGTATAACTTACCAGAATAATTTACTGGAGAACCATGCGTTAAATGTCCGCCATGCGATAAATCAAAACCCATGATTTTATCACCCGGATTTAATACAGCCAACATTACGGCTGCATTTGCCTGTGCTCCTGAATGTGGTTGCACATTTGCCCAAGCTGCCCCAAATAATTCTTTAGCACGATTAATTGCAATTTGCTCTATCTGGTCGACAATTTCACATCCTCCATAGTAACGTTTCCCGGGAAGTCCTTCAGCATATTTATTTGTCAAGCAAGAACCCGCGGCCTGCATTACTTGTTTGGAAACAAAATTTTCAGAGGCAATCAGCTCAATCCCGTGACGTTGACGTTTTAACTCTTTTGTTATCAGATTAAAAACCTGTGTATCTTTCTTTATCATAACTGTTATGTATTAACTAAAATCAATTTCTGTACTATCTCCGATATTTAAACTTTGACTAAGTCCTTTTAAATAAGCATCACTACCAATTACACTTTCATGTAAAATAGCAGACTCTAATTGTGAATAAGAACCAATAATCGAATTACTCAAAATGGAATGTCGGATGATGGTATTATCTCCAACGGAAACATTAGGACCAATTATCGAATCACTGATATCGCAATTAGGAGCAATACTTACTGGATGAATGATAATGGTATTACTATAATTGTATTTCTTATTGGAAATGTTTTTATCGTGACTTAACAAAGTTGCATTCGTTTCTAAGAGATTGTTTTTACCTCCGCAATCAAACCAATTACCAACTTGGAATGTAGAGAACTGCTCCCCTGCCTGCACCATTCGTTGAATGCCCATTGTCAAATTAAATTCATCATTATGACGGATATCATTCTTGATTAAATGATCTAATGCTTCCATTAATAAAAATCCGTTTTTGATGTAGTAAATTCCTACTAAAGCAAGGTTTGACTTCGGTATCAGAGGCTTTTCTTCCAGCTTTGTAATAAAACCTTTGCTATCAATTTCTGCTACTCCAAATTGACGTGGATCATCCACTTTTTTAATTCCTAAAGAAGAACAAGGAGATGTGACAATCGCATGTAAATCGTAATCGATAATGGTATCACCTAAAACAATCAGCAATTCATCGCCTTCGTGAATTAACTCTTTAGCCATCCAAACTGCTTGGCCTGTTCCTTCACGTGGCTCTTGAATGACAAACGATGATTTTAAATGCGGATACTTACTTTTCACATAATCCTCAATCTTGTCACCTAAGTATCCGACAATAAAAATGAACTCTTTATACCCCCCTTCAACAAGGTAATCAACGATATGCGACAAAATTGGCTTCCCTGCAACGGGCACCAATGCTTTCGGTTGAGTATGCGTGTGAGGACGTAGCTTACTGCCAATTCCCGCAACAGGTATAATTATCTTCATTTATCAGGGATAAAAATATAAAAATCAACTAAGCAAACCATCTACAAACTATTTTCTTTATTAACGATTTACTATTGTTTTTTTGTTCAAAAAAGGATAACAATCCAATCAAAACTGTTCTGACCAAGAACTACTTTTGTTTTATGAGGTTTTTTAAAATCACTTTTATTGTTCTACTTCTTCCAATTGTACTTGTATTGCTAAACTTTTGGTGGATTTCTTATGTGGGAAATAAAATGATTGCCAATGAAAATAATGAGCTACTAAAAAATCGATATGTTTTAGTTTTAGGGGCTGGGAAAGAATATAGATCGGGTAAACGACCTAATTACTTTTTCAATGGAAGAGTGGATGCAGTGGTTGCCTTAAGAAATAAGTTTCCAGAATGTAAAATAATTATTAGTGGAATTGCAGACGGAAACCATTACGACGAAGCCAATGATTTAAAAAGCGAGTTGTTAGTTAAAGGAATTAAAGACACCTTAATATTTTTAGACTCCAAAAGTGAAGACACCTATGCTTCCTTGAAAATGTTTAATAGGGATTATTTATACGATCCTGTTATAATTGTAAGCCAAAAAGCACATCTTTGCAGAGCATTGTGGATGGCCCACCAAATGAATATCAATGCAGTTGGATACGAGGCTGAAGGATGGCCGAATAGAGAACCGAAATGGTTTTTACATCGTGAAATGGGAGCAAGATTAAAAGCAACATTAGAAATATTCTTTTAAAATGAAAAACAGAATTACCGAATTATTCAATATTCAATATCCAATTATTCAGGCAGGAATGATCTGGTGTAGTGGATGGCGTTTAGCCGCAGCCGTTAGTAATGCCGGTGGATTAGGAATTATTGGTGCAGGATCCATGTATCCCGATGTATTGAGAGAGCATATTCAAAAATGCAAGGCCGCTACAAAAAACAATTTTGCTGTAAACCTTCCGCTACTTTACCCAAACATCAATGAACATATAGCGATTATCATTGAAGAAAAAGTCCCGATTGTATTTACATCAGCTGGCAATCCCGCAACATGGACAAGTCATTTAAAATCACATGGGATTAAAGTCGTACATGTAATTGCCAATACCAAGTTTGCATTAAAAGCAGAAGCAGCAGGAGTTGATGCAATAGTTGCTGAAGGATTTGAAGCAGGTGGACATAATGGTCGCGAAGAAACTACTACACTTTGTTTGATACCGCTTATACGTGATGCCGTTAAATTACCATTGATTGCTGCAGGTGGTATTGCCGACGGAAGAGCAATGCTTGCATGTTTTGCTTTAGGCGCTGAAGGCGTTCAAGTAGGGACAAGGTTCGTGGCAAGTGAAGAATCCTCTGCCAACGAAGCTTTTAAAAACAGGGTTGTATCTATGAACGAAGGTGATACTGCATTAGCACTAAAAAGCCTTACTCCTGTTCGATTAATCAAGAATGAGTTTTATCAAAAAATTGATGAGGCTACACAGCGAGGAGCAAGTAATGAAGAATTGAAAGAAATATTAGGAAGAGCCAGAGCTAAAAAAGGAATGTTTGAGGGAGATATGATTGAGGGTGACTGAGAAATTGGACAAGTAGCAGCAAATTTCAAAGAGATTAAACCCGCAGGAATTATTCTTAAAGAAATGTGGGATGAGTTCACAAATGAAAAGAAAAAATTACAAGAAATAATTATCGATTAACTATGATAAATTTTGAAAAATTTGAATTGTCAAATGGTTTGACAGTAATTGTTCATGAAGACAAAAGCACTCCTCGTATAAAGTGGGGGCACGTGATGAAGATCCTGAACAAACTGGCTTTGCTCATTTATTCGAGCATTTGATGTTTGGTGGCTCTATTAACATTCCTAGTTACGACGAGCCATTACAGAAAGCAGGCGGAGAAAATAATGCATTTACTAATAACGATTTTACTAATTACTATTTGACTATTCCTGCGGCTAATCTTGAAACAGGATTCTGGTTAGAGTCTGACAGAATGTTAAGTCTTGCCTTCACAGAAAAAAGCTTAGAAGTGCAACGTAATGTTGTTGTTGAAGAATTCCGTCAGCGTTATTTAAATCAGCCTTATGGTGATGCATGGTTAAAGCTAAGACCATTGGCTTATAAAGTTCATCCGTATCAATGGGCCACGATAGGCAAAGAAGTTTCACATATTGAAAATGCTACGTTACAAGACGTAAAGAACTTCTTTAAAAAATGGTATGCTCCTAACAATGCTATTTTAACGCTCGCTGGAAACTGCTCAGTTGAAACAGCAAAAGAACTTTGTAAAAAATGGTTTGAGCCAATTCCTGCTGTTAATTTAACAGAAAGAAATCTTCCGAAAGAACCGAAACAAACGGAGATGCGTCGCTTAGAGATTAAAGCGGATGTTCCTTCTGATCAATTATATCTTGCGTTTCATTGCTGCTCACGTTATGATAAAGATTTTTACGCAACCGATTTGCTTAGTGATGTTTTATCGAGAGGGAAATCATCAAGACTCTATCAACAATTAGTAAAAGACAAAAAGCTTTTTACTGATATTGGAGCTTATATGCTTGGCGATTTAGACGAAAGTTTAATTCTAATAGAGGGTAAAGTAAGTGATGGCGTTAATCCATCAGATGCTGAAGAAGCGGTATTCGAAGTTATTGAAGAACTAAAAAAAGGCATTTCAGATAAAGAGCTGGATAAAATTAAAAACAAGGCCTACTCTACCCTTTTATTTTCAGAAATGAGCATAGCTAATAAAGCGTTGAATCTCGCATACTATGAAATGTTAGGTGATGCTGATATTGCTAACCAACAAGAAACAATATATAATTCAATAAAATCATCTGACATATTAAATATTGCTAACAGTATTTTGACTAAAGAAAACTGTTCTGTTTTAACCTATTTATCAAATCATCATGCTTAACAGAAATATCGCACCAGACTTAACGATACCAGATAGTTTAGTAATACCAGAGGCCATAACTAATCAATTAAAGAATGGCACTCCCTACATCACCATCAACTCAGGAACGCAAGAGGTAATTAAAATTGATTTGATTTTTGAAGCAGGATCAGCCTATAGTTCACATCCGATCATTGCTAATACTTGCAACCGACTTATTGAAGAAGGAAGTGGAAATTATTCATCAGCTGAAATAGCAGAAATGCTTGATCAATACGGAGCTTATTTTGTTACTGAAGCAGGAAATGAATTCGCTACCATATCATTCTACACAACTGGAAAATTTATTCATCAAACCTTACCAGTTCTAAAGACAATTCTTACAGAACCAACCTTTTCATCCGAAGAAATTGAAACCTATAAAATGCAAGGAAAACAACGACTTGCTATCAATCTTAATAAGGTAGATTTTTTAGCCAGAAGGAATTTCCTAAATACTATTTATGGAGACAATCATCCTATAGGTATCATG
>JBDKGQ010000036.1:0-7780 GCA_039798145.1 Bacteroidota bacterium | reverse complement strand
TCTAAAATATCGCTGCCTGTATGCATATGCAACCCATTGACAACAATCTTTTCCTTTTCTACAATTCTTAATACGTGACGCAATTGATGAATTGAAATTCCAAATTTTGAATCGATATGTCCCGTTTGAATATGTGAGTTACCTCCAGCTACAATATGTGGATTAATTCTTACGCAGCATGGGACCGATGATCCGTACTTGTTTCCAAATTGTTCAAGCAAAGAAATATTATCGATGTTAATTTGTACCCCCAAATCAACGGCCTCTACTATTTCAGAAAATGAAATACTATTGGGTGTAAATAAAATTTCTTCGGCCTTAAATCCTGTATACAATCCAAGCTTTACTTCTTCAAGCGAAACAGCATCGAGACCAGCTCCTTGATTTTTAAGAATTTTAAGAATGGAGATATTATTATTTGCTTTTAAAGCATACTTGATTTTTACATCCGCCTTTTGAAATGCTTTTGTTAGTCGCTGATATTGTTCTTCAATCTTTTCACCAACATATACAAAACAAGGTGTTTGATATACTTTCGTTATTTCATCAAATGGAATAGCGTTTAAACGTTGGATGGATTCATTTACCGACATATCTTAGTTATTTGTATTTGCTAATGATTGATATTTATTTGCTTCTTGTAAATTATTTAACTTTTGATAAGCATTTGCCATATTCAAATAAATTTTCTGATTGACTATTTTATTATTGATGGCTTTATTACCGTAAAAAATAACTTCTTCATTCTTGTTTAACAGCGAACATGCAACTGTTAGATTGGTTACGGTCATTTCATTAATTGAATCTGCTTTAAAAGATTGAACAAAGCAATTGTATGCTGCATCTGGCTTTTGCATCGACACATACATAGCACCGAGATTATTCAATGCAAATACATTTTTAGAATTATGTTTGATTGCTGTCTGATAATATTCTACAGCTTTAATATTATCGCCTTTAATTGCATGTATTAATCCTAATTTATACCATGCATCTGAAAAAGCTGTATCTATTTGTACAGTTTTATAAAAATATACCAGGGCGCTATCTACAAGGCTATTCCTATTTTGCGGAATCATTTCCTTTTCTGCTTTATTCATGTATTCAGTTGCCAGTGCAACATTTGTTCTAGCGCTATTTGGAGAGCTAATAACTCCCGATTTAAATAGTGAAAAATTGTCTTTCCAATCAGCAGCTCGGCTTAAACTCTGGAACAGAAAAACACTTCCGAGTAATACAAAACCATAAGTAAAATATTTATTTGCTTTAAAAGGAGATAATGCACTATCAAGATTTAGAAACTTCTTTACTACAAAAGTTAGAATCAGAATAATTCCTAATACAGGCATAAATAAAAATCGCTCGCCAAAGGTAGTACCGTTCATAATTAACAAATTGCATGTAGGTGCTAATAATATCAGAAACCAAAGTACACCAAAAGAAACTTCCTTGTTATGATTCAGATTTTTTACAAAAACGACTAAACATAAAACACAAAGTACAATACTAACCATAGGCATATACGAACTAAAAGTAACAACTGGTATTTGATTGAAAGAATAATCCCACGAAAGATTAGATGGTAAAATTGCTTTGAAAAAATAATGATAAAGTATTTCCATTTTCGTAGCCCATACTTCGTTGAAAGTATTAGCAGCGTAAAGTATGTTTTCTCTTGCTGATGTTTCATACCCTTGAAAAACATCTTTTAGTGCAACAAAGCGCAATCCTAAAAACAAGCAGCTCATCATTATAAGAGCTAATGACTTTTTAATACTACTCAAAATCGTGTCATTAAAAATCAGCCATAGCATTGCAGGAAAAAGTACGATATATGCAATTGAACTTTCTTTACTAAATATCGCGGCTAGAAAAAACAAACAGGAGAGAATTAAATTCTTTTTATCACTTACATGATTCCATTTAATAAAATAGTTGAAAGTTAGTAAAGCAAATAAAGCAGACAACAACTCATCCTGACTTTTAATATTTGCTACAACTTCGGTATGAATGGGATGTAGTAAAAACAAAACAACAATTACAAAAGGATAATAGGAATTATAATTTGATAAAAGTTTTTGAAGAAAATAAAACAACTGAACAGCAATCAGCAAATAAAGAATCAAATTAACTAAATGAAATGCTGTTGGGTTAAGTCCGAATATGGAATACTCAACAATAAACAAACTCATTGTTATTGGTCGGTAGCCCATAAAGTTCGAACCTTTAAAGTGCTCACTTATTCCATGTAAAAAAGTTTGTGGGATGTAAGAGATTCCATTTTGTAATGTTGGATTCTTCACAATGTAAAGATCATCATCGAGTACAAATCCGAATCGTAATGTTTGACCGTAAACAATTAAAATTACAATGGCGAAAATGAACTTGAATAAAAGACTACTATTATCTTTTCTTTTTTCATTTTTTACTTTCGACTTCGACATTTAAAATAGCATTGATGGTGATTAAAATAATGTAAGTAAAACGACTTTTTGTTTTACGAGATATAAAGTAATATTAAAATCATCTTCGAATAAAGTAGTCGCGTTTTAAATTATAAACAGCATAATATGAATTGATGGTTTATTATCGACAATAAATAATTGACCAAAAATTAATCAAAAAAAAATCCCGAGTTTACCTCGGGACTTTAAAACTTAAAACACTATGGAATTATCCAATTTGTACTCTTTTGAAAACAGATACAGTAAGACCTTTTTCAACGCTGTCTAAATACTGACCAACTGATTTCTTATCTTCTTTAATGAACGCTTGGTTTAACAAAGTACTTTCTTGATAGAACTTATTTAATTTACCTGCAGCAATTTTTTCAACCATTTCTTCTGGTTTACCTTCTGCACGAATTTGTTCTTTAGCAATTTCTAATTCTCTCTCAATAGTTGCTGAATCAACATCACCTTTATCGATAGCTACAGGACTCATAGCAGCAATTTGCATAGCAACATCTTTTCCAGCAGACTCAGGAGCTGATGCACTTGACAAACCTACCATTGAAGCTAAACGGTTACCTGGGTGATTGTAAGCAATAACTTTTGGAGCTTCGATCATTTCATAACGAGATAATTCGATTTTCTCTCCAATTTTACCTACCATATCAAAAACTTTATCGTTTACAGTAGCTCCATCAAATGGTAAAGCTTTTAACGCTTCAGTATCAGCAGGATTATTAGCAATTGCTACATCTAAAATACCTTGAGCGAAGTTTACGAAATCTTGGTTTTTTGCTACGAAATCTGTTTCACAAGAAATAGCTACTAAATAGCCTTTTGTTCCTTCGGCGTTCGTTTGAGCGATGATATAACCTTCTTTCGCTTCACGATCAGCACGGTTTGCAGCTACCTTTTGACCTTTCTTACGAAGGTAATCGATTGCTTTTTCGAAGTCGCCTTCAGCCTCAGCTAAAGCTTTCTTACAGTCCATCATACCTGCGCCAGTGATTTGGCGAAGCTTATTAACATCAGCAGCGGTAATTGTTGCAGTTGACATGATTTTATTTTTTTTAGATTTTGTTATTTATAAATAGCGGGATGATATTATCACCCCGCCGTTAAATTTTATTTAGTACTGATTACTTTTTTGGTGCGCCTTTGCGGGAACGTAAGCCAGAACCTTTTTTCTTATCTCCACCTTCTGAAGATTCTTCTTCAGATGAAGCTGTTGCACGGTCTCCTGCTTCTTCTTCATTAGCAGCATCGCGTTCACGCTCTTGTTCTTTATCCACTTTACGTTCTGATAATCCTTCTTCGATTGAACTAACCATACACTTTAAGATTAACTCAATTGACTTTGATGCATCATCATTTGCCGGGATTGGGAAATCGATTAATGAAGGGTCGCTGTTTGTATCACAAATTGCGATTGTTGGAATTCCTAACTTAATTGCTTCATCAACTGCGATATGTTCTTTAACAGTATCAACAATGAATAATGCTGCTGGAAGACGGTTCAAATCTGCGATTGATCCAATCAATTTTTCCATCTTTGATTTCTGACGAGAAATTTGAAGGCGCTCCTTTTTAGAAACAACCGACAATGTTCCATCACTCATCATTTTATCCAAATGTGCCATTTTCTTAACCGACTTACGCTGAGTAGCGAAGTTTGTTAACATACCACCTGGCCAACGCTCAGTGATATAAGGCATATTTACAGACTTAGATGCATTAGCAACTATTTCTTTTGCTTGTTTTTTTGTTGCGACAAACAAGATTTTCTTGCCTGACTTTGCGATTTGCTTCACCGCAGCTGCTGCTTCTTCAAGCTTAGCGTGAGTTTTATTCAAATCGATAATGTGGATTCCATTGCGCTCCATAAAGATGTATGCGCCCATTTTGGGATTCCATTTACGCTTTAAGTGTCCGAAATGTACACCAGCGTTTAGAAGTTCTTCTTGCGTTACGTTTATCATTACGCTATTATATGCTGAGGGTTGAAGAATATTAACGTTTAGAGAATTGGAAGCGACGACGTGCTTTGCGTTGACCGTATTTCTTACGCTCAACCATACGAGGGTCACGAGTAAGTAATCCGTTAGATTTTAATGCAGGACGATGTTCAGCATTGATTTTACACAATGCACGAGCAATAGCCATACGGATAGCTTCCGCCTGACCATTGTATCCTCCTCCTCCAACGTTGATCATCACATCGTACTGGTCTTTTGTGTTTGATACATCAAACGGCTGCTGAACCAAGTTTTGTAATGGCATTGTTGGGAAATATTCCTTGTAATCACGGCTGTTAACCGAGATGGTTCCGTTACCCGGCTTTACATAAACGCGGGCTACTGCTGTTTTACGGCGACCAATTGTATGAGTGATTTCCATGTAGATTTATATCAATACTTTAGAGTTACTGCTTTAGGTTGCTGAGCTGCATGTGGGTGATCCGTACCTGCATACAAGTAAAGATTTCCTTTAATAGCCTCTCCTAAACGATTCTTTGGAATCATACCATAAATCGCTTTTTCAAGAACCATTGTAGGTTTTACAGCAATTAATTTTGCGGGAGTAACTTTACGTTGACCACCTGGATATCCAGTGTGACGAACATACTCCTTCATAGTCCACTTGCGACCAGTAAGACGAATCTTATCAGCGTTAATGATGATTACATTGTCTCCACAGTCTACATGTGGTGTGTAATTCGGCTTGTGCTTTCCACGAAGAATCATTGCTGCCTGAGAAGCAAAACGACCTAATACTTGGTCCTTCGCATCTAGTACAACCCACTCCTTTGTAGCTGTCTTGGCATTTGCCGAAATCGTTTTATAACTTAACGTATTCACGATGTTAATTTTTATTATGTGATTTTCTAAGGGGTTGCAAAATTAGAAACATTTCTGACAATAACAAAACATATCAACATTTTTTTTCATATTTTAATGTATTGAAAAGTAGCATTTTAAATACATCAATAAACCATTAAACACTGTTTCTCAAAACGGGAATTGTCCCATTGGTGGAAAATACGTCAATATTAGTTATTCACTTTTTTATCGATTTTCAGAGATAAAACAAGGAGAAAAATAATAGGAAACTAATCACCTTACTTTTAGCTCTAATAAACGAAAGCCAGGCTCTGATTTAGTACTAATTTACCTTTCGGGAAACAGCTATTAAGGATAAACCCAATTTAAAAAAAGTGATTTTATCTATCCATTTAGCAAATGGAACCAGGCGATTATAGAGCTTCATATCTCCTCCAGCAATAACACCCTTTCGTGAAAATAGTCCTCCATAAAGCCAAGCCGCAATGCCCAATCCATTAAAACCCTTGATGGAATCTAGTTTCAAAGGTGGTATTTCCATCAGCTTGCTTAAATCGCGAAAGCCATACCTTTTAAAATGAAACAGGTTGCTATCTATCTTATTATAAAGAATGGCGTGAGCTGGAACAAGAATAATTAATTTCCCTCCTTCGCATAACAACTTAGTTGCATTCTTTATTGCTCTATTATCATCCTCAATATGTTCAATAACATTTAAAGCAAAAACCGTTTTAAATCTTCCGATGTAGCTACTATAATGCTGATCGAAATTCTCATCCACTAAATCAAGCTGTAGTATATCTTCCGTTTTTTCTGAAAAACTATCCTTTAAAAAGTCGATGTACTCCGAGCGAATATCCGTCATGGTCAATGAATGTCCATCCGCCAAACAACATTTTGAAATATTCCCTATACCGCTTCCAACTTCTAAAACTGGCGATTCAACAAAGGGCGCTATTTGACTATACATCCAACTATTAAACGCATCTGCATCTTTAATTGCCTTCAACGTTTCCAGTCCTTCGGCATCGTGCTCTTTAAATTGAAAATGCCGACTACTCATTAACTAAAAAGATTGTACTTAATAATACAATAAATTGCACGAAATCCATCTTTCCAATTGATCTTCTTGCCCTCTTCATAGGTACGACCGTAATAAGATATTCCCACTTCATAAACTCGAATATTGGGAATCTTAGCAATCTTGGCTGTTACTTCAGGTTCAAATCCAAAACGATTTTCTTTCAGCTTAATGGATTGTATCGTTTCTCTTTTAAACAACTTATAACAGGTTTCCATATCTGTTAAATTTAAGTTGGATAACATGTTAGAAGCAAAAGTCAATATTTTATTTCCGATGGTATGCCAGAAAAACAAAATTCGATGAGGCTTACCTCCAATAAATCGTGATCCGTAAACTACATCCGCAAAGCCATCAAGGATAGGTTTTAATAAACTATTATACTCTGAAGGGTCGTATTCTAAATCCGCATCTTGAATAATTACATAATCACCAGTGGCTTCTTTAATTCCTCTATGGAGTGCGGCACCTTTTCCCATATTTCTTTCCTGATTATAAAGGGAAATCGGGAAATCCGGATTTTCACGTTGATAGTTTTGAATTGCATCTATTGTCGTGTCTGTTGAACAATCATTTACAATGATAATTTCCATTTTAAGATTATTCATGAGATTTACTGCCTTGATTTTATCCAAAATAAGATGAATAGTTCTGGCCTCATTAAAAGCGGGGATTACTACGGATAAAACTTGTGACATAAATACAATTTTGATTTCGCAAATTTAATAATTAAAAACTTAAAGCCTTTTCAATTGATTTAAGTTAGTTTTGCGTTCGATAAATCCACAGGGTTTTAATACAATGAAAAAAATTCTATCCGTATTTATTTTATTATCTGTAATTGGCTGGACATACTTTTACATTGAATATAGAAAGTCGGCAGCTGTATTAGAACCGCATGAGGTGGATAAAAAATTTGTTTCCATTAAAGACAATCAATTTTATGTTGATGGACAACCGTTTTATCCTAAAGTAATCAACTTTGTTATTTCATTAAGAGTTAACGATACGGCTATGTGGCCAGCTATTTACGTTGGATATGGCCCCAATGGCTTATTCCCATATGAAGATAAAATTTCTAGCTTAAAAGATTTACAGGCACATTTAAATCTCGTAAAAGAACTTGGCTATAACACGGTAAGACTAGTTGGTATTGGCGAGCCAGAAGTACGTGATAAAGTTACAGGACGTATTAACTTCAAAGCTAGTTATGGAGGCAACCATAATTACTGTTTGTATCTTAATAACGATGACGACTATACGAAGTATTTAACTGCACTTGATGAGTTAATGAAGGCGGTAGAAAATGCAGGACTAAAAGCAATTTTTACAACACGACTTTTTAAAGAATCTCATGAAACAGAAATAAATCTGGAAAAGATTACCAGTCATTTTAAAGATAATGCATC
>JBDKGQ010000035.1:0-7907 GCA_039798145.1 Bacteroidota bacterium | reverse complement strand
ACTCCTCCAGAAAATATTGGAAAGTTCGGTGGTGAAACGGACAACTGGATGTGGCCACGTCATACAGCTGATTTCAGTATGTTCCGTATTTATGCTAACGCTGATAATAAGCCAGCTGAGTACAATGCAAGCAACAAACCGTATGCTCCATTACATTTCTTCCCAATCAATATTCAAGGAAAAAATCCTGAAGATTTTGCAATGATCATGGGATATCCTGGAAGAACACAACGTTATACTTATAGCAAAGGAATTCAGTATTATTCTTCTAAGGAGCGACCAATGCGTGTAAAGGTTCGTCGTGATGTATTAGATGTGTACGAAGAGTTTATGCATGCAGATCCTAAAATTAAATTAATGTATGCGGATAAATTCGCTGGATTAAGTAATTACTGGAAAAAGTTTATGGGTGAAGCGTCTGCGCTTCCTCAGCAACATTTGTATGAAAAGAGAAAAGCAGAAGAAGATAAATTGAAAGCATGGATTGCTGCTAATAACAAAGGTGCAGTGTACAATGAGATGTTCGATTTGTATGATCAAGGATATGCTCAGATAGAAAAATACGGAATGTATGGTGTTTATATGCAAGATGGAATTAGCAATTCTCAGCCAATGGGATTTGCGATGGGATTATCTAAGTTAGAAGCATTATTGAAGGATAAGTCAAAGGCTGAAGAAGCGAAGAAGGCTGCTGCTGAGATGTCGAAAGAATTAGATGAGCAATACAAAGAATATTTCGATCCAATTGAAGTAAAAGTTTTAGCAACGGTATTAATGCACTTAACAGAAGATTTAGATCATGCTAATCTTCCAAAAGAATTAGTAGACCTTTCTGTTAAGTACAATAAGGATTATTCTAAAATGGCTACTGAGTTATATGCGAAGTCATTCTTGACATCGAAAGAAAAAATGACTGCGTTTCTTGCTAATCCTTCATTAAAGAAAATGAATAAGGATATGATTTATGTAATCACATCTGCTTACATTAATAAAATGAATGAAATGCGTCCAATTACAATGGAAATCAATAATAAAATTGGTCGTGCGAATCGTTTGTTCCAGGCAGCTATGTTAGAAATGGATGGTAAGAAATTATATTCTCCTGATGCGAATGGTACTATGCGCCTTACTTACGGTCGCGTGTTACCGTACAATGCGAAGGATGCAGTATCTTTCAAAGAATTTACCACATCAAAAGGTATTCTTGAAAAGTACACTCCTGGAGATATCGAATTCGATGCTCCTAAGAAATTAGTTGAAATGTTAAAAGCAAAAGATTTTGGTCAGTATGCAGATAAAGACGGAGAATTACATGCTTGTTTCTTAACTGACAATGATATTACAGGTGGTAACTCAGGTTCTCCAGTAATCAATGGAAGAGGGGAGTTGATCGGAACTGCTTTCGATGGTAACTGGGAAGCAATTGCAAGTGATTTTGGTTTCGATGCTAATTTGCAAAGAACGATTTCATTAGATATCCGCTATACGTTATTTATCATGGATAAATTCGGTGGCGCAGGATATTTATTGAATGAAATGAAGATTGTAAAGTAATTACAATTTGACAATAGAGTAAAAGGCTGCACTAAAATGCAGCCTTTTATTTTATACCCATTTTGCTAAGCCAACTAGCTGCAGTTTTTTCGTAACCAGAAATTTTTTCTTCTGAAAGTTTGTTGGCTAAACTAACCATCATGGACATACGCGGATTTTTTGCAAAAGCATTTTTATGTTTGATGATGAACAACCAATATAACGCATCCCATACCTCACACCAATTTCCCTTTTCATAATTGCTCATTTTTAAAATGTAATTAGAGCCTGAGATATAGGGCTTGGTGCTCATTAAGCCACCGTCCGCATACTGACTCATTCCATATACATTCGGAACCATTACCCAATCATATGCATCAACAAATAGTTCCATAAACCAACGGTAAACTTCATCCGGATCGAATTCGCAAAGCAACATAAAATTACCTGCAATCATTAATCGCTCGATATGATGTGCATAGCCATGTTGTAGCACTTTTTTAATTACATCATCAAAAGGAACGATGCCTGTTGTACCGTTGTAAAATGCAAGAGGGATTTTGTTGTTATATTGAAAATGATTGTTCGTGCGTTGATAAACTCCTTTGTGAACATAAACAACGCGAATAAATTCACGCCACCCTAAAATCTGACGAATAAATCCTTCGATGGAATTAATAGGCAAATCTCGCTTCTCAAATTCTTCAATTGTTTTTTCAAGAATATAATCAGGGTTAATTAATCCAACATTAAGCATCGGTGTTAATATGCTATGAAATAAAAAGGACTCTCCAATAACCATCGCATCTTGATAGATGCCATAATTGTCTAATCGTTCTTGTAAAAAACGATCTAACCATTTTTTACTTTCTTCAAAAGTTATTGGATACAGAAGTGAAGTTGCATCACCAGGGTTTTTGCTGAAGTTCTTGTTTGCATATTCAAGAGCTTCATTAATAATGGTCGATTGATTAATTTTCGGTAATGCATAAACGATAGTTCCTTTAGGCATTTTCTTTCTGTTCTCGGAATCAAATGTCCATTTACCACCTGTTGGCTTATCTCCTTCTAATAAAATGGAAAATTGTTTTCGAAAGTGAATATAAAAGTCGGTCAGGAAAAATTTATTTTTAGACTTCAGATATTCATTACTGTTTTTCCTAGATATAATAAAGTTCGGACTTTCACTCCAGCTAATTTTTATCGAGTATTTTTTTGCGTAGCGATTTAATCTTCTTTCAAGTAAGTAATCATTTACATCTGTAATAAAAACTTGCTGAATGTTTTTTTCTGATAAAAAAGCAAACAAGTTATCGAGCTTTGCAATTGCAGAATTATAATCGATGTAATTAACGTGATAGCCTTTGTTGATTAATTCCTGCTCATAAAATTTCATCGTTGCCCGATGATAGGCTATTTTAATTTTATGAAAGTTAAAATGCGTAAAAAATAATTCGTCTTCGATTAAATAAACATCGTTGCTTTTATGCAAAGCAGGATTGTTTTCAAAAAGTTGGTTAGGGAATAAAATGCTTGCTGAATTCACCTAACTACAACAACTGATGTTGACATTAGTTTTTTAACTTTGAAAAATGAATGAGTATTTAGAAATAATAATTAGAACTGGAGCGGTTTATTTGTTTATAATAATCGCTATTCGAATTTTTGGTAAAACAGAATTGGCCCAATTAAGTGTAACTGATTTAGTTTTTATTTTGCTTATCAGTAATGCAGTTCAAAACGCGATGGTTGAGATTGATGCTGGAAATGATCAATGGAAATCGTTGAAAGGAGGATTAACAGCCGCCTTAAGCCTATTTGTGTTAAACTACCTTATTAAGCGCTTAACATTTAAATCGAAAACACTGACAACACTATTACAAGGAGAGCCTGTAATGTTGGTGCATGAAGGTAAAATCATCAAGCGACATTTAGAGAAAGTAATGATTACAGAAGATGAATTATTAGCAGCGGCTCGCGAACATGGAGTGGAATCGATTGATAAAATTGATCTCGCAGTTCTGGAAGCAGATGGAAATATTTCAATTTTGTCGAGCAACTTCCATCATCAGACACGAAAAAAACGTCCGCACAAAATCATTCACAAACAATAATTATTCGATAACAAAAGTGATTGAAATAGTTCCTTTCTGAAAAGTAACTTCGGTGTCAGCAGGTACTTCAATCTCTGAAAATTTGGTTTTATAGGCGATTTCTTTAGCTTTTTGCAACAAGCTGGTGTTTGTAGTTGTAGATCCTCTAGCTGGTCCCTCCGCCAAAACTACATTCCCTTTTGAATCAACTGAAATATCTAAAACCACTCTGCCTTCTTCCTGGTATTGTTCATTAAGCTGAGGTAGAATACGGATATTCCTACCCGTTAGATTGGCAGAAATTGGTGTTTTTTCAGCTGATGAGTTATTCCCAGTCCAATTCCCCTGACTGCCTTGGTTTCCTTTAGGTGTGTTATTTAAGTCACGTTTTGGAAGTTTGATTTCGTCAGGAACAATAAACGAAGTTGTATAGAATTCTTTAATACTCTCTAAAAAAGCAGAGGCTTCCATTCTTGTTTTAAAATCGCCAACCCTCACTTTAAAGTTAGGTTGTTGATATAAAAGGTAGGCTGGGGTATTCGAAAAATTATTTGAAAAGTCAGTTTTGATTTCTGACGCTTTTGATCTTTCGGACCCAAAGTAAAGTTGAATTCTATAACCTGCCGTGGTTGGCTTCATTAACCCATTTCTTTTGTGTCTTTCCACCAAATCAGAGACTAATTCATCGTTGGAAGGAGTAACAATCTGATTTTGAGCTTTTACAAGTCCATTTAGACAAATAAAAGTTAAAAGCAGCAGGCTTATTTTTCTGGTTGAATTCATTTTTCAAAAATAGTTAAACGCTAAATATTTTTAAACATTATGCACGATATTAATCGCGATTGGTATCAATTAACAAATTAGACCGATTTTAAATTCATAAAATGTTTGATTTTTTTTCGTGTTATATTCAGATTGTGTTAAATTCGCGGCTGAAAAAATAGGTTTTTGTCGCAGTTCGGTAAAATCTAATTGATAAAAAATTAAACAATTTAAACGACTTCATATGTCTCGTTACGTATCCAGGTATTTGACAATCACATTGTTTGCGTTGTTCCTGAACGTAATTTCTCTTTCCCAAGTAGC
The DNA here is from genome assembly GCA_039798145.1 of Bacteroidota bacterium. Lineage (GTDB taxonomy): Bacteria > Bacteroidota > Bacteroidia > AKYH767-A > OLB10 > CAINEC01. The sequence goes on along the minus strand of JBDKGQ010000035.1, from coordinate 3,195 downwards.
TGCTCAGCCAGATGGCGGAGCTATCTTCAAAGCTAATTGTACTTCCTGCCACGTGGTAGGCGACAATAAGGTTGTAGGTCCGGGATTGAAAAATGTTCACCAACGCAGAAGCGAAGAATGGTTGCTTAAGTGGATTAAAAATTCCAGCGCCTTAATCAAGTCAGGTGATGCTGACGCAAATAAAGTATTCGAAGAGAATAACAAAATTGCGATGCCAGCATTCAATCTTTCTGATGATGAAATCAAATCTGTAATCGCTTACATCAAAACTGAAAGTGAAAAAGCTCCTGCTGCTGCGGCTCCAGGAACAGCTGATCCAAATGCAGCTCCAGGTGAAGAAAACCAGGAAGACAGCAGTCCAACAGTATTATTGTTGGTAACACTTGGTTTAGTTGCGCTATACTTCATTTTAAACAGTGCTAAAAAAGGACTTGAAAGAGTAGTTCGTCAGCGTGAAGGATTACCTGAGCCTCCAATCTATAAAGGAAAGGCATGGGTTCGTGAGCATAAGAAACTAATTGCTGTTATCATTTTATTCTTAGCAGTTGTTGGTAGCGTGAAAGGCTGGTATGCTTTAAAAGAAATTGGAGTTCAAGAAGGTTATCAACCTGATCAGCCAATTAAATTCTCGCATGCACTGCACGTTGGTCAAAATAAAATTGATTGTCGCTATTGCCACTCAGGTGCTGAGAAATCAAAGAATGCAAATATCCCTTCTCCAATGGTTTGTATGAACTGTCATAAGTATGTTCAACAAGGTCCTAAATACGGAACGGAAGAAATTGCTAAGATTTATAAAGCAGTTGGTTGGGATAAGGATAAGCAAACTTATACTGGTAAAACTAAACCTATTCAATGGGTTAGAATTCATAATCTTCCTGATTTAGCTTATTTCAATCACGCTCAGCACGTTAAAGTTGGTAAAGTAGAATGTCAGACTTGCCACGGTGAAGTTGAAAAGATGGAAGAAATGAAGCAAGCGTCTCCATTAACAATGGGATGGTGTATAAACTGTCACCGTCAAACAGAGGTTAAGATGGAAGGTAATGGTTACTACAAAGAGCTTCACGAAAAGTTAAAGAAACAATATGGCCCTGATGCTAAATTAACGGTTGATAAAATCGGTGGTTTAGAGTGTGCGCGTTGTCACTATTAAAATAATAAGTAAACAATTAATCTGAAAAATACTCCAATCACGGATATGGAAAAAAGATATTGGAAAGGTGTAGAAGAACTCAATAACACTCCTGAGTTTACACGCTTACGCGATAACGAGTTTTTTGAGCACTTGCCAGTGGATGAAGTCCTAAATAAAAAGGCTGCGTCTGACTCGTCAACAACACGTAGGGATTTCTTGAAATTTTTAGGGTTCAGCGTAGCTGCAGCTTCTCTTGCTGCTTGCGATGCTCCTGTAAAAAAGGCAATTCCTTATGTTTCAAAACCAGAAGAAATTACATTAGGTATTCCTAATTATTACGCTTCTTCTTATTATGATGGTACCGACTATTGCAGTGTATTAGTTAAAACACGTGAAGGTCGTCCTATTAAAATTGAAGGAAACGATTTATCTTCTATCACTAAAGGTGCTACTAATGCACGTGTTCAAGGTTCTGTATTGAGTCTTTACGACAGTGCTCGTTTAGCACATCCTTTAAAAGGTGGTCAAAAGTCGGACTGGAAAACGGTTGATGCTGATATCACAGCTAAATTATCAGCAGCTTCTTCAGCAGGAAAGAAAATCGCTATCGTAGCTTCTTCAAATGCAAGTCCTTCAGCTAAAAAAGCAATTGCTGATTTTTCTGCAAAATATACAACTGCTTCATTAGTAACTTATGATGCAGTATCTTATAATGGTATTGTAAAAGGTAACGAAATGTCTTTCGGAAAGGCAATCGTTCCTTCTTATAGCTTTGATAAAGCAGAAGTAATTGTAAGTTTCGCTGCTGATTTCTTAGGAAGCTGGATTTCTCCAATTGAATTTGCAAATCAATACGGAACAGGTAGAAAGTTAAGAAATGGAAAGAGAACTATGTCTCGCCATATTCAAGTTGAGTCATCACTTTCTTTAACTGGATCAAATGCAGATAATCGTTTTAAAGTTAAACCAAGTGAATTATCAGCTGCTGTTGCAACGCTATATAATAAGGTAGCAGCATTAGCAGGTGGTTCTTCTGTTTCTGCTTCAGCAAATACATTTGATAAGGCTGCTGATTCAGTAGCTAAGGAATTATGGGCAGCTAAAGGAAAAGCTTTAGTTGTTAGTGGTTCGAACGATCCAAATGAACAAGTATTAGTGAATGCTATCAACAATATGCTTGGTAGCTATGGAAATACAATCAGCCTTGATTCAGCATGTAACTTACGTTCTAGTAACGACGGTGCAGTAGCTGAATTAATGCAAGCTATGAACGCTGGTCAAGTGGGTGCAGTGATATTCTGGAATTCAAATCCGGTTTATTCAATGCCTTCTATGGCTGAAGCGATTGCGAAAGTAGGAACTAAAATTTCCCTTGCAGATCGTAATGATGAAACAGCTTCTAAGTGTGATTACGTTTGTCCTGACCATCATTATTTAGAGTCATGGGGTGATGTTGAGCCATACACAAATCGCTATTCATTAATGCAACCTACAATCCGTCCTTTATTCAGTACTCGTCAGGCGGCTGAGAGTTTATTGAAGTGGGCAGGTGTACAGGTAGCAGATTATTATACATATGTTCGTGCTAATTGGGAAGCGAATATCTACCCTAAGCAAACAGGTATGACTTCATTTGAAGCATTCTGGACAAAATCATTACAAGACGGAGTATTTACAGCAGCAATTCCTGCAGCAACTGCAGTAACTTTTGCGGGTAATGTTTCGGATGCAGCTTCTAAATTAATGAAGCCATCAGTAGGAACAGATGTAATGTTATATGAGAAAACAGGTATCGGTAATGGTAATCAGGCAAACAATCCTTGGTTACAGGAATTACCTGACCCAATCTCTAAAGTTTGTTGGGATAACTACTTTGCTATTCTTCCAGCTTATGCTGAAAGATTAAAAGTATCTCAAGGAAATGTAATCGAAGTAAAAGTTGGTAATACATCTATCAAAGGACCAGTATTTTTACAACCAGCAATGGCTGATAATACAATTGCTGTTGCAGTTGGTTACGGAAGAACAGCTACTGGTAAAGCAGGAAATGGAGTAGG
>JBDKGQ010000034.1:0-8837 GCA_039798145.1 Bacteroidota bacterium | reverse complement strand
ATTGACCTTGTTGCCATAACCCACATAATTTTTAGGAATGATTAAAGCTCCTTTTTTTGCACCTACACTAATATTCGCTTCGAGCTGCGTACCATAAAATGATTGAGGCAAACTATCTTGTAATTTTATTTTACAGATATACGATTGTGTTTGCAAATCGAAGGAAGGTAAGACTTCAGCGATAGTCCCGTTGATTACTTTTCCTTTATTCGTATTTAACTGCACGTACACTTTTTGTCCTACTGCCACTTTCGCAATACTGTTCTCATCAACATTAACCACTGCTTCTATACTTTCTTTGTTTGCAATGATTGCAACAACTTCTCCTCTACGAACATAGTCGCCTTTGTTTTTGAACTTCTTAATAATTGTTCCTGCTTGCAACGATTGAATTTTATTATAGTCGATTGCTACAAGACTATTTTGCAATTGACCTTTACTTAATACTTGTTGTTGTTTAGCTTGAAGAAGAATGGCGTTGTACTGATTTTTTAACGACAACCAATTGGCCATGGATGTCTTCTCAGCTAACTGAGCATTTTCCATCGCTACTTTAGATGTACTTTGCTGCGCATACAAAATTTCATAGCGACGAGCTTGTAATGAATCCTGACGGTATTTATTCTCTGCCGAGCGAATATTTTCTTTAATCTGTAAAAGAGCAGGAGAATTGACAGAAACATTTTCATCGGCAATCTGAAGCTGATCTTTTGCTACCGCTGAATTTACTTCGTTCGATTGATTATCAATAGTAGCTAATAACTGTCCCGCCTGTACGAAAACACCTTCTTCAATATTTGAGCTGATTAAAACACCTTCTGTTTGTGCAGTTACATTATAAGCATCTTTCCAATCAATGCTACCACTTGCAAAAACCAGCTCTTCGATATCTTTTACCTGAGGTTTTACTGTCTCGTTACTGCAAGAAAAAAAAGTTGAAACAAGAAACAGAATGAATACAGCTTTACAGCCCTTTTTAATACACATGATAAATCGCTTAAAAACGAATCAAAATTAAAGAATGTCGATATACCACAAAGTGATAAACCTCATTTTATCCAATAAATTTCAAAACTTCATTTAATAACTCCAACGGCTTTTCTGCATGCACCCAATGTCCTGCTCCCTCAACATTCACAAATTGTGCATTGGGATACCAGCTTTTGATTTCTGAAAAACGTGCATCTTCAATATAACCTGAATTACCTCCTTTCACAAAAAGCACTGGTGTGTTTACTAAAACAGAGGGCCATGTTGCTGTTCCTACTTCTTCAATTTGCTCATTTAACGTTTTCAGATTAAAGCGCCAATCCATCTGTTCAGGCGTTTTCCAATGTAAATTCTTCAATAAAAACTGCTTTGTACCATAATCATCGATTGCCTCATTCATGATTTTCTCTGCTTCTGAGCGACGAGTAATCGTTGATAAATCGATAGAAAGTAAGGTGTCAATTATTTCACGATGATGAACAGGATACTGATAAGGAGCAATATCAATCACTACAGCTTTACTTACCAAATCAGGAAAAGAATTAATCAGCGAAAGCGTCATTTTACCTCCCATTGAATGTCCGATAACAACAGGCTGATGTAAATTCAAATCAGCAATCAGCTCTGCGACATCAGAAGCCATAGAAAAGTAATCATGAACCTCATCATGTGGCGATAATCCATGATTACGAAGATCAGCTGTAATTACCTGATACCCTTTTTCGGCTAGTTGTCGTGCAAAGCTTTGCCAGTTATCGCTCATCCCAAAAAGGCCATGAAAAATCAAAACCGGTCTTCCCTCGCCATAAACTCTATAACTCAATTTCATAATGACTGCAAAGATGATAATTTTTAAGGGATTGATGGAAATTCTTACAGGAGTAAATTGTTTTAAGTCTAAATTTGCACCATGAATACAACCGTTCGTTTTGCCAAGGAAGAAGACATCCCTTTTGTACATGCTTTAATCCAAGAATTAGCAGCTTACGAAAAGGCTCCGCAAGAAGTAACCAATACGGTAGAAGATATGCTTCGTGATGGATTCGGAGCACAGCCAGTATTTCGTTGTCAGGTTGCAGAAACAGATGGTAAAATAACAGGCATGGCTATCTATTTTGTGAAGTATTCAACTTGGAAAGGGAAAGGTGTTTACCTTGATGATATCGTAGTGACAGAATCGATGAGACGATTGGGAATTGGCAAACTCTTATTTGATGCTGTGATGAAAGATGCAAAAGCAATTGGAGCAAAACAATTACACTGGCAGGTGTTAGATTGGAATTCTCCTGCTATTGAATTCTATAAAAAGTACAATGCCGATTTAGACGGTGAATGGATTAACTGCAAACTTACTGAACAACAATTAGCATGAACGTTTTTAAATTCGGAGGAGCGTCGGTAAAAGATGCAGCTGCAGTAAAAAATGCTGGAGAAATTCTAAAGTTGCATTCCAATGAGCAATTGGTTGTTGTCATTTCAGCAATGGGCAAAGTGACGAATGCACTTGAAAAAATTGTTGACGCTTATATTAATCAAACAGGAGAAGCAACTAATTTATTAGACGAATTAAAAAAATATCATCTTGAAATTTTAAGCGGATTGTTTGCGGATAGTAAACACGAAGTATATAACAAGCTCAATAATTTTTTAGTCGAGATAGAATGGGTTTTAGAAGAACCGCCTCGCGAATATGATTTTGTTTACGACCAAATTGTTTCTTTCGGCGAATTAATTTCTACAACTATCGTAAGTGAATGGCTAAATGAAAACGGCATTACCAATCAGTGGTTAGATGTTCGTGATTGCTTGATAACTGATAATACTTATCGCGAAGGCAAAATCGATTGGGAAGTGAGCACAGATCTTTTTCAATCGCGATTGAATGATATCTTCAAACAATCAAATATTGTCATCACGCAAGGATTTATTGGAAGTACCACCGAAAACTTTTCGATCACCTTAGGTCGTGAAGGTTCTGATTATACTGCAGCCATTATTGCACATATTATGAATGCAGAATCCGTTACAATTTGGAAAGATGTACCAGGAGTTTTAAATGCGGATCCGAAGCAATTTAAAGATGCTCAAAAATTAATTCAGTTGAGTTATCAGGATGCAATTGAATTAGCTTATTACGGAGCTTCTGTTATTCATCCGAAAACTATCAAGCCACTGGAGAATAAAAATATTCCGTTGTATGTAAAATCGTTTTTAGAACCAGGCAGCAAAGGAACTGTTATTGGAAAAGATCTTGAAACGAAACCGCTTATCCCCTCTTTCATTTTTAAATCGAATCAGGTATTAATCAGTATTGCTGCAAAAGATTTTTCCTTTATTGCAGAAGAAAATTTAAGTGAGATTTTTTCTGATTTTGCAAATGCAGGAATAAAATTAAACCTCATGCAAAACTCTGCTATTAGTTTTTCTGTTTGTATAGATGACACTCCAAAAAAGGATTCCTTAATTGAAAAATTAAGAGCTAAATACAAAGTAAAATACAATTCAAGTTTACAACTATATACCATCCGACATTATTATCCTTCAACAATTGAATCGTTAACTGTTGGAAAAGAAATATTGCTGGAACAAAGAAGTAGAACGACTGCACAATTAGTTACAAAAGACCTACCCAAATGAAAGATCCACTTATAGAAAACAGACCCTCGAACAAAAGTAGTTTAATCATCTGGCTATTTATTGGCTGCTTCATGATATTTACAATGGTTGTTGTTGGCGGTATTACTCGTTTAACAGGATCAGGATTATCGATTACCGAATGGAAAGTCGTGACGGGAGTTATTCCTCCACTTAATCAAGCAGAATGGGAAAGTGAATTTTTCAAATATCAACAGATACCACAATTTCAATTAATCAATTCAAATTTCACCTTAGAAGATTTTAAGTTCATTTATTTCTGGGAGTATATCCATCGTTTGATTGGCAGAACCATCGGACTTGTATTTTTATATGGACTCTTCACTTATTACATGCGTGGAGTTATCTCAAAAGAATTGATGCCGCGATTATTATTTATGTTTGTACTTGGTGGTATACAAGGTTTTTTAGGTTGGTATATGGTGAGCAGCGGATTAACCGAAAATGTGAGAGTAAGTCATATCAGGCTGGCCATTCATTTAACGTTTGCCTTTATCACTTTCGGTTACATATTTTGGGTAGCACTAACACAATTATTCCCCGTTAAGCATACTAACAAGTACGCCTATACGCGATATAAAAAATATGGCTGGACATTATTATTACTTGTGATTTTACAAGTTATTTATGGGGCATTTGTAGCTGGAACAAAAGCTGGTATGGTATACACTACATGGCCATTGATGGAAGGAGAATGGGTACCTGAATCAATGACCTACATGCTTCAAAAAGATGGCATCGGCAGTTTGATTAATAACCTTGCAAGCGTTCAATTCATTCATCGTTCGCTAGCCTATTTAATTTCTGTAATTGTGATTTTGCTAATTGTGAAAATCTGGAAAGACAAGCAACTTGAATCGGGTCAAAAGAATAGTGCCTATGTGTTAGGTGGATTAGTGATTGTTCAAATTGTATTAGGAATTTACACTTTGCTAAACAGTGTTCCTGTTGCATTGGGCGTGATACATCAAGCTACTGCCTTTTTTGTGTTCGCAACTACTATTTATTTTATTTATCGACTTGCGTATGCATCGATGAAAGAGAAAATTGTATTTGTTGACGACGAAGAATAAATGAAAATCGCACCGAGTGAACTGACTAAAGACGGCTATGAATTGCATGCTCAATTGCAGCATAGTGACATTGCTGCGTTTATTCAGCCGTATATTTTTAGAAAGAATTTTGCTTCGATATTTTACTGGACATTTAATGCACTTGTTTTAGCATTATCGCTGTACAAAATTTTTACGTGTGAAATAGGAATAGGAGAGTCGTTCGGAAAATTTGCTCTAGGGTTTTGTCTGTTAATTCCACTCATCCCTATTCATGAATTAATACATGGTTTGTTCTATAAACTTGATGGAGCACCTGCCGTTCAATACAAAGCTAATTTCAAGAAATTTATTTTTTATGCGATGGCTGATCAGTACGTAACTACCTTTTACTCGTTTGTCATTTTAGCCATTGCTCCTTTTGTGATTATAAACACACTACTCTTGATTGGAATTATTACGACTGCGGGTGGATTATCTTTTTTATTTGCAGGAGCTCTTTTCATGCATACTGCAGGATGTGCGGGTGATTTTGCACTAATCAGTTATTTTCTTGAAAACGATAGCAAACGACTCGTTACCTACGATGATATTTCCTTGGGCATGTCGTATTTTTATAAAAAGGGGAATAATTAGGTAAGCATACTCGTAGTCATTCTTATTTTTTTTAATTTCGGACTTCATTCTATTTACCTATGAAGAAGATTACTGCGTTGTTATTTTTAACGATTCTTACTGCTTTCGCTAGTATGGGACAATTGGTAGAACCTGTAAAATGGAGCTACCGCGTTGAACAAAAAGGACAAGAGGCGACTTTGATTTTTAAAGCTACTGTCGACAAAGGATGGCATGTGTATTCTCAATTTATTCCTGATGGAGGTCCAATACCAACTTCATTTACATTTACTCCTGATAATAATTATGCATTAGTAGGTAAGGTTACAGAGCCAAAGGGAGAAGAGATTTTTGATTCAAATTTTGACCTTAAATTAAAGTTCTTTGAAAACGTCGCTGAATTCCGTCAAAAAATAAAACTGAATTCGAACAAGGCCTTTAAAATTAAAGGGGTTGTAGAATCGATGGCTTGTAACGATAAAAACTGTACACCTCCAAATGCGGTTGATTTCGAATTTTCAATCGCAGGTGAGGCTTCAACTGAAGTTGTTAGTCCTGAAGCAACGACAACAACTACAGAACCAGAATCAGCTAGTGTTACTACTACTGCTGAAGTAATCACAACGAATTCTAAAATCCCTCTTCCTTCCAGCGATTTAACCAAACTAGAGCCTGCTTGTGACAATGGTGCTACAATGGTAGCAGAAGACAAAAGCTATTTAGGAATATTTATAGCGGGGATGATAGGAGGAATTCTTGCACTCCTTACACCTTGCGTTTTCCCAATGATTCCTATGACCGTTAGCTTCTTTACGAAGAGAAGTCCAACACGCGCAAAGGGTATACGCAATGCCGTTATCTATGCACTATCAATCATTTTAATTTATGTTACGATTGGCTTTTTTGTTACTGTCACACTCGGTTCAGATGCCTTGAATGATTTGGCGAGTAGCGTTTTCTTCAATTTATTATTCTTTATCATCTTCTTCATATTTGCACTTTCTTTCCTTGGAGCATTTGAAATCACCTTACCTAACTCATGGTTGAACAAAGCGGATTCTGCCTCCGAAAAAGGTGGCTTAATTGGAATCTTCTTCATGGCCTTTACTTTAAGTTTGGTTTCGTTTTCATGCACAGGTCCAATTATCGGAACCCTATTAGTAGAAGCAGCGAAAGGATCTAGTTACTTAGGTCCTATTATGGGCATGACAGGATTTTCATTTGCATTGGCTATTCCATTCGCATTTTTTGCAGCATTCCCAGGCTGGTTAAATTCATTACCTAAATCTGGTGGATGGTTAAACAGCGTTAAAGTAGTTTTAGGATTTTTGGAATTGGCTTTAGCATTGAAATTCTTATCGAATGTTGACTTAGCATACCATTGGGGATTCTTAAAGCGAGAATTATTTATCGCACTTTGGGTTACTATCTTCGGATTAATGTCATTGTACTTAATTGGAAAATTAAAATTCTCTCACGATAGCGACATACCATACATTGGAACAACAAGAATCATTTTTGCAATTGTTGCATTTGCATTTACATTTTATTTAATTCCTGGATTATGGGGAGCCCCTTTACGTCTGATCAGCGGATTCCCTCCTCCTGAATTCTATAAGGAATGGAAGCAAGAGGCATCAACCTCTGAACATGGTCAGGGAGGAGAATCTTGTCCGCATAACCTAAACTGTTACCACGACTACGAAGCGGGAATGGCCTATGCAAAATCGATTGGCAAACCAGTTATGATTGACTTTACAGGATGGAGCTGCGTTAATTGTCGCAAGATGGAAGATAATGTATGGTCACAACCGAAAGTGCTAAAGCATCTATCGGATGATTATGTGGTCATTTCACTTTATGTAGACGACAAAACGGAATTGCCTGCCAACGAACAATACGTAAGTAAGTTCAGCGGTAAGAAAATCAGAACTACTGGAAATAAATGGAGTGATATGGAAGCAGCTGTTTTAAATAAAAATGTTCAGCCTTACTATGTTTTACTAGACAACGAAGGGAAAATGTTGGCAGAGCCAAGAAGTTATACTCCTAACGTTGAGGAATACACGAAGTTCTTAGAAGAAGGTTTGTGTAGGTTTAAAATCAGAAATAATAAGTAATTAAAAAACCCTGTAGTATGCACTACAGGGTTTTTTATTATCGATTTATTCGACTATTTAATTTGTATCGACTGATTAGTATAACCATCAGGAGTTAAAACTTTCACTTGATAAACACCAGCTGTTAATCCTCCAAGATCAATGGAAGTACTTTTAAGTGGCATATCCATTTCAACATGGTGAACACGTTGACCAGTGATTGAATACACTTCAATTTCATTCATGTAATTACCTTCTGGCAATTCAATATTTACCTGACCTGTTGTTGGGTTAGGATAAAGTAAAAAGTTAATTGGAGCTTTCACCTCTTGAAATCCTGTTGTAAAACCATTCAAACGACCAATGTACGTTCCTATGTTTGTTGGTAAAGAGCTCACAGGATTCAATGTGCCCAATGTCATTGTTCCGAAGAAATTACCCATAACATCCGAAGAAATTACCCATAACATAACAATAACCATTATTATCACTTACAATTGCTTTTGGACGATCATCACTTGTATTTGAGGCTTTTACTCCCCATAAAATCTTTCCATTAGGATTATATTTTGCTGCAAATCCATCAGCACCACCTGTGTTGGTTAGAGTAACAGGAGTACCACTAGTAGTTCCTAAAGTAACATTTGAATTATTATAATATCCACACAAATAAATGTAACCATTATTAACTACCTCCATAGATGTTGTAACATCATCTGAATTACTTCCTTGCTTACAAGCCCAAAGTCCCCAACCAGCAGAGTTCAATTTCGCAACGAATCCATCACTATAAGTAGTGGAACCATTCGATGTAATACTTGTTGTTCCTCCAAAATTAACTGTACCTAAAAAGCTTCCTGAAATATAAATATTTCCGTAGTTATCGTATCCAACACACGTTGCCTGATCTGTAGAAGTTGATCCAAATCTTTTTGCCAGATCAAAGCTTCCTGATGTTGTAAGGCGAGTAACTAAGATATCATCCGCAGAACCACTTCCAGTTAAGTTAGTAGAACCAAAACTTGCAGAAGCTCCTCTTACTGCTCCGCTAGCATAGATATTTGTTGAAGAAGCAGAAACTCCATAAAAACAATCTTCATCTGCACCTCCACCAGTTGCAGCCCATAATGCTGTTCCAGCAGTATCAAATGCAATTACCATCGCATCTGTACTTCCTGCATTACTAGCAGGAATAGTGACAGACCCAGCATTGAAAGTTCCAGAATAAGACCCAGCAACATAAATTTTATTTCCATTAATGGCGATTCCGTTAAACGCCTGAGGAGTTGCCGATCCAAAAGCCTTTACCCAAATAACATTTCCATTAGGATCTAACTTGATAAGATATCCGTCTTTATCACCCGCAGAATAATAATTATTACCATTAATAGTCATTCCGAAAGAAAAAGAACCAGCTAAATAAATG
>JBDKGQ010000033.1:0-7973 GCA_039798145.1 Bacteroidota bacterium | reverse complement strand
CTAAGTTGAATACAACATACTCAACACGGTTAATATTCTTGAATCCGAATTTTGGTAAACGACGTTGTAAAGGCATTTGTCCCCCTTCGAAACCAATCTTACGACTATTTCCGCTACGAGATCCAGCACCTTTATGTCCACGAGTGGAAGTTCCACCATGTCCAGATCCAGCACCGCGACCAATTCTTTTTCTATTTTTTACTGCGCCATTCGCAGGTTTCAAATTATTTAATTCCATGACTAGATATTCTTTATATCCTAAGGATTATTTTTCTACAACTTTAACTAAATGTGAAACTTTTGCAATCATTCCTCTTAGCTGAGGAGTGTCGTTCATTTCAACCGTTTTGTGCATACGAAGACCTAATGCCTTTAAAGTACGCTTCTGGTTTTCGCTACGGTCAATTCCGCTTTTTAATTGTGTAATTGATAATGTTGCCATTTTCAGTTCTGCTTTTTATTTAATTGATCTTAGCCGTTAAATACTTTTGATAATTCAACTCCTCTTTGCATAGCTACAGCATGAGGATCACGCATTTTCAACAATGCATCGATAGTAGCTTTCACCACGTTGTGAGGGTTTGATGATCCTTTTGATTTTGCAAGTACGTCTGTAATTCCAACGCTTTCTAATACCGCACGCATCGCACCACCTGCAATTACTCCTGTTCCGGGAGCTGCTGGTTTCAAGAATACTCTTGCACCACCAAACTTTCCTTCTTGCTCATGAGGAACTGTACCTCTATGAACTGGAACCTTTACAAGGTTTTTCTTTGCATCATCAATCGACTTAGTAACTGCATCAGAAACCTCTTTTGCTTTCCCTAAACCATGACCAACAACACCTTTTTCATCTCCAACAACTACAATCGCTGCAAATCCAAATGCACGTCCACCTTTCGTTACTTTGGTAACACGGTTTACCGCTACTAATTTATCGTGAAGTTCTGTATCAGTTGACTTTACACGTTTACTATTTTGAATCATCTTGTTAATGAATGTCTATCGTTAATAATTAAAATTTAAGTCCCGCCTCACGAGCTCCTTCAGCCAACGCTTTCACACGGCCATGATATAAATAACCTCCACGATCAAAAACTACTGCTGATACTCCAGCTGCTGTAGCTTTCTGTGCTACTAATTTACCTACTGCGATTGCCTGGTCAACCTTATTTGCTTTTTTATCTACTCCACTTTCCATTGATGAAGCAGCAGCAATTGTATGACCTTTTAAATCGTCAATTATCTGAGCATAGATTGCTTTGTTAGAACGAAATACGGATAATCTTGGGCATTCTGCCGTTCCGTTTACGGTCTTGCGGATACGAGAGCGTATCTTATTTCTGCGTAATATCTTTTTATCTTGCATGATTCAAATAACCACTTTAATAGTGACTGAATTTTATTATTTTTTAGAAGCTGATTTACCTGCTTTACGGCGTAATGATTCTCCAACGAACTTAATACCTTTTCCTTTGTACGGCTCAGGCTTACGTAATGATCTGATTTTCGCTGCTACCTGTCCTAATAATTGCTTATCATGACTTTCTAACGTGATAATCGGATTTTGTCCTTTATCCTGACGAGTTGATACTTTAATTTCATCAGGTAATTCGAATACTACGTGGTGAGAGTATCCTAATACTAAATCAAGTATGTTTCCTTGATTTGAAGCACGATAACCTACCCCAACTAATTCTTGTTCGATTTTATATCCTGAAGAAACACCAGTAACCATATTATTGATTAATGCGCGATATAAACCATGCATTGCACGATGTCTCTTTTGATCTGTTGCTCTTGTCAATACGATTTCAGAACCTTCAATATTTACATTGATGCCATCATCGATCTTTTGAGTCAAAGAACCTTTTGGTCCTTTTACGGATACCTCAGTGCCATTAACACTCACTTGTACTCCGCCTGGTATTTGAATGGGTAGTTTTCCTACGCGTGACATATTCTTCGTCTTTTTATTTAATGATTATGATATATAGCAGATTACTTCGCCACCTACGTGTAATTGACGAGCTTCTTTGTCCGTCATCAAACCACGTGAAGTTGAAACGATTGCTATCCCTAGTCCATTAATAACTCTAGGAAGTTTTTCTGCATTTACATATTTACGTAAACCTGGTTTACTTACTCTGCGAATTGAAGATATTGCCGACATTTTAGTAATCGGATTATATTTCAAAGCGATTTTAATCAAACCTTGTTTGTTTTCAGTTTCTTCAAACTTGAAATTCGCAATAAAGCCTTTATCATAAAGAATCTTTGTCATCTGCTTCTTCATATTTGAAGCAGGAACCTCTACAACGCGGTGATTTGCTTTTGCCGCATTACGAATTCTTGTAAGGTAATCAGCGATTGGATCTGTATACATGATTAAATTATTCTCTGTTTATTAAATTATTCTGTTTAATTACCAGCTTGCTTTGGTAACTCCTGCAATTTTTCCTTCAAGTGCCAGTTTTCTGAACATTACCCTTGAAATTCCAAACTGACGCATATATCCACGAGGACGACCAGTTAATTTGCAACGGTTTCTAACGCGGCAAGGATTTGCATTTCTAGGAAGCTTTTGTAAAGCATCATAGTCTCCTGCTTCTTTTAGTTCTTTGCGTTTTTCAGCATATTTTTCAACCGCACGGATACGTTTTAATTCACGCGCCTTAATTGATTCTTTTGACATCGTTTGAAATTTTATTTATTCTGATTCTTGAAAGGAATACCAAATTCTTTTAATAGTTCCATCGCTTCGCTATCTTTTGTAGCTGTTGTTACGAAGGTGATATCCATACCCTGGATTTTTGATACTTTATCGATATCGATTTCAGGGAAGATAATTTGTTCTGTTACACCTAATGTATAGTTTCCACGACCATCAAAACCTTTATCGTTTACTCCACGGAAGTCGCGGATACGAGGTAATGAAACGGAGATCAAACGATCTAGGAATTCATACATGCGATCTCCTCTTAATGTAACACGTACTCCGATTGGAACGCCAGCACGTAACTTAAAGTTAGAGATATCTTTTCTTGATTTTGTTGATACTGCTTTCTGTCCTGAAATTGTTGTCATTTCATTGATAGCAGATTCAATAATCTTCTTATCAGCAACAGCATCTCCTAATCCCTGGTTTAAACAAATCTTTGTTAAACGAGGTACTTGCATACTGCTTTTGTACTGAAACTTTCCCTGCAACGCTTTAACGATATCGCTGCGGTACTTTGATTTTAAACGCGGTTCGTAGTTCATTACTTGATTTCCTCCCCTGATTTTTTAGCGTAACGTACTAATTTTCCGTCAACAAGTTTTCTTCCGATACGAGTAGCTTTACCAGATTTTGGATCAACTACTTGTAAGTTTGATAAATTAATAGGAGCTTCTTGCTTTACAATGCCTCCTTGAGTATTTTGAGCATTAGGTTTCGTATGTTTAGAAACCATGTTTACCTTTTCAACTATCGCAGTTTTGTTTAAAGGAAATACTTGAAGTACTTTCCCTTGCTGACCCTTTGAGTCGCCTGCAATAACTTTCACTGTATCGCCCTTGCGAATGTGAAGCTTTGGTTGTTTATTGTATTTACGTTCCATGTTATAGTACCTCCGGAGCTAGTGATACGATTTTCATAAACTGTTTCTCACGTAATTCACGTGCAACTGGTCCGAAAATACGCGTACCACGCATTTCATCTTGGTTATTAAGCAGTACAACTGCATTGTCATCGAATCGAATGTATGATCCGTCGTTGCGGCGAACTTCTTTGCTAACACGAACAACTACCGCTTTGGATACAGTTCCCTTTTTTACGTTACCACTAGGTAATGCATTTTTTACAGAAACTACAATTTTATCTCCTAACGATGCATATCGTTTTGCTGTTCCGCCCAGCACACGGATACAAAGTACCTCTTTGGCACCACTGTTATCGGCTACTACGAGCCTTGACTCTTGCTGTATCATATTCTCTTTCCGTTATCTGGTTGTATGGCTATCAATACTCCAATAGCCGGATACAGGATTATTATTTCGCTTTTTCTAATATTTCAACCATTCTCCAGCGTTTAAGCTTACTTAATGGTCGTGTTTCCATAATACGCACAGTGTCTCCAACACCGCACTCGTTCTTATCATCATGAGCCATAAACTTTTTGGTCTTCTTGATGAATTTCCCATACTTGGGATGTTTTTCACGTCTTTCTACAGACACAACTATGGACTTGTCCATTTTGGTGCTGGTTACGATTCCTATACGTTCCTTACGAAGCGCTCTTTCTTCCATGATATTTATTGGGCAGCTTGTTGTTGGTTCATTCTATTTCGAAGTTCAGTTTCTAAACGAGCAATAACTTTTCTCGCATCACGTAACTTCATTGGGTTTTCAATTGGAGAAACGGCATGAGCCATTTTCATTTTCACGTATCCTGCACGCTCCTCTTTAATTTTCATTCGAACTTCGTCTGTTGTCAGATCCTTTACGATGGACTGTTTCATGGCTATATCGTTCTTTAAATTTTATGCTTGATAATCTGGTCTTACTACAAACTTTGTAGTTACCGGTAGTTTTTGTGCAGCTAAACGCAATGCTTCTTTTGCAATATCCATTGGAACGCCTTCAGCTTCAAATATTACTGTTCCTGGTTTTACAGTAGCAACCCAAAATTCAGGAGCTCCTTTACCTTTACCCATACGTACCTCTAACGGCTTACGAGTAATTGGTTTGTCAGGGAATATTCTAATCCAGATTTGTCCCTCACGCTTCATGTAACGAGTTACCGCAACACGGGCAGCTTCAATCTGACGGGATGTAATCCAGCAAGTTTCTAAAGATTTTATTCCGAAAGAACCGAATGCTAAAGATGTACCTCTTGTAGCAGTTCCCTTTGGAACCATTTTATGTTGTTTACGGAACTTTGTTTTCTTTGGCTGTAACATGACTCTCTTGAGTTATACTTTGCCAGCAATAATGCTGATTGTTATTATTTAATTTTAATTACCCTTTATTTCTATCACGACCACGGTTATCTCTTCCCCCATCTCTTCCACCTCTTGGACCTTTACCACGATCACCTCTTCCACCACGGTCATTGTTGTCTCTTCCTTTTGAAGATCCACCACCTGAACCTGCACTTGCATTAGATCCTACGTTTGGAGATAAATCACGCTTTCCGTAAACTTCACCTTTGCAAATCCAAACCTTCACTCCGATAATACCATATGCTGTATGAGCTTCTGCTAATGCATAATCAATATCTGCGCGGAATGTGTGTAATGGAACTCTTCCTTCTTTGTATTGCTCTGAACGAGCCATCTCTGCTCCACCTAAACGTCCGCTGCAGTTAACTTTAATTCCATCTGCACCAACACGCATTGTTCCTGCTACCGCTTGCTTCATTGCACGACGGAAAGAAATCCTTGCTTCTAACTGACGAGCGATACCATCTGCTACTAACTGAGCATCTGTTTCAGGACGCTTAATTTCATAGATGTTAATCTGAACATCTTTCTTAGTAAGCTTCTTTATCTCTTCTTTTAATTTATCAACTTCAGCTCCACCTTTACCGATTACAATACCTGGACGAGCCGTATGAATTGTAACAGTAATTAACTTCAATGTTCTTTCAATCACGATACGTGATACTCCGCCTTTAGCAAGACGAGCTAATAAATACTTACGAATTTTTTCGTCCTCAACTAATTTGTCAGAATAATTCTTTCCACCATACCAGTTTGAATCCCATCCACGGATGATACCTAAACGATTTCCTATCGGGTGTGCTTTTTGTCCCATTACTCGTTATTATGCAGTTGTTTGAGTTGTTGATTCTTTAATTGCTACTTTTTTCGTGTCAACTAATAAAGTGACATGATTTGAACGCTTACGAATTCTGTAACCACGTCCCTGAGGTGCAGGACGAAGACGCTTTAACATACGACCGCCATCAACATTGATATCAGTTACGTATAATTCTTGATCTTCAATTCTCTTACCTTCATTTTTTGCTTGCCAGTTCGCTAAAGCAGATAGTAATAACTTCTCTAAGCGACCTGCAGCCTCCTTAGTACTGAATCGTAGCATTGCCAAAGCAATATCCACTTTCTTCCCACGGATCATATCTGCAACTAATCTCATCTTACGAGGAGATGTAGGGCAATCATTTAATTTGGCGAAAGACTTTTCTTTCTGAGCGGTTTTGCGCGCTTCTGCGGCGTTACGTTTTCTAGCTCCCATGATTATTACTTCTTACCTTTATCTTTACTTCCAGCATGTCCTCTGAAATTTCTGGTTGGTGCAAACTCACCTAACTTATGTCCAACCATATTTTCTGTAACATATACAGGAATAAATTTATTTCCATTATGAACAGCAAACGTGTGATTCACGAAATCTGGTGAAATCATTGATCTGCGTGACCATGTTTTGATAACAGACTTTTTACTTGTATCGTTCATCGAAAGCACTTTCTGCTCTAGTTTATAGTCGATAAACGGTCCTTTTTTAAGCGAACGGCCCATGTGTTTATTGTATCAATTATTTTTTACGACGCTCAACAATATACTTGTTGGACGGGTTACTTAATTTACGAGTTTTATATCCTTTAGCTAATAAGCCTTTACGAGATCTTGGATGTCCTCCAGATGCACGACCTTCACCACCACCCATTGGGTGATCAACCGGGTTCATTGCAACCCCTCTTACACGAGGACGAATACCTTTCCAACGATTTCTACCCGCCTTTCCGCTGCTAACTTTGTTGTGGTCTGAATTGGAAACAGTTCCAATTGAAGCCATACAATTAACAAGGATCATACGTGTCTCGCCAGAAGGCATTTTGATAGTTGCATATTTACCTTCACGAGCTGCTAACTGCGCATACGAACCAGCACTGCGTGCTATTTTCGCACCCTGACCAGGACGCATCTCAATGTTGTGAATTAATGTACCTAAAGGAATGTCTTTTAACTGCAGTGCATTTCCAACTTCTGGAGCTGCTTGTGCACCTGACATGATATCTTGACCAACCTTTAAACCTGTTGGTGCAATAATATAGCGCTTTTCACCATCACTGTAATTAACTAATGCAATAAAAGAAGTACGGTTTGGATCGTACTCGATTGTCATTACTTTCCCATTGATGTTTTCTTTATCGCGTTTAAAATCAATAATACGATATGCTTTTTTGTGACCACCGCCAATATAGCGCATTGTCATCTTTCCGCTGTGATTTCTACCACCACTGCGTTTTACTGATACTACGAGCGACTTTTCTGGCTCGTTTGCAGTTAATTCTGAATAGTCGTTACGTACTGCATGACGCTGACCTGGGGTCATTGGACGAAGTTTTCTAGTTCCCATTGCTCTCTTTCTTTCTTAGAATTAAATGTTACTGAAGAAATCAATGCTCTCGCCCTTTTTCAAGGTAACAATTGCTTTCTTAAAATTTGGACGCGCACCAGTAACAAAACCAGTTTTTGTGTAACGAGATTTCGACTTTCCGCGAAATACCATTGTGTTCACAGACTCAACGTTTACAGAATACATAGACTCTACCGCTTTCTTGATTTCGATCTTGTTAGCGCGTTTGTCTACTATAAAGCCGTAGCGTGGCTGTTTCTCCGTGATCCGGTTCATCTTTTCGGTTACGACCGGTTTCTTCAGAATTTCCATTTTATTCTATCTCTTGGTTTATCGTGCCAGAGCACTTAATTATTTATCATTTCAAACAGCTTGACTTACCTTGTCATCAAGCCATAACGAGTTATTTTTTGAGCAATGTACTTTCGATTATCGGCAACGAACCCTCAGTAATTAATAGGTTCTGAGCATGCAAAATATCGTAAGTGTTTAAATCTGAAGCAACTACTACTTTGTTGCGAGTCAAATTTCGGGACGACAAATATACGTTTTTATTTGATTGCGGAACAACAATTAATGTTTTTTTCTCAGATAAATTTAAATTTTT
>JBDKGQ010000032.1:8052-12615 GCA_039798145.1 Bacteroidota bacterium | reverse complement strand
GCATAAAACATTGGCCCTTTCTCGGCCCATAACTTAAAACGAAGCGTGCGATAGCGTTTGGGACTTACTTCTGTGCTGGTTTTCAATACTCTACCAATTACGAGTACGCGATATCCTGCCTCTTTTAACGTAGTTGCAGTACGATTTACCCGTTGGTCAGTACTTAAATCGCTCGTTACAGAAATCAGAATTCGTTGGGCCATGGATTGGCAAAATTAAACTTGTGGTTTGAATAATCGAGTAATTGGCTGAGAAAACCAATAAAACATTGTTTTTTCAATTGTTTCGTATCGTTCGTTAACCTATATTTGCGCCTCTGAAAATTAACAATAAAATCGATGCAAAGTAAAGGCGCAGTTAAGTTATTAGCCATCCTATTGGCCCTTGTTTGTTTGTACCAGTTATCTTTTACATTCATTACACGAGGTGTTGAAAACGACGCGAAAGAATTCGCAAAGGGTGACGAGCAAAAAGAAAGAAATTATTTAGACTCACTTTCAGGGAAAGGAGTTTATAATCTTTTTGTAAAGGATTACTCCTACCAGGAGTGTAAAGAAAGAGAAATCAATTTAGGTCTCGATTTGAAAGGCGGGATGAACGTAACCTTGGAAGTTTCCGTGGTTGATTTAGTTCGTTCTTTGGCTGGAGCAAATCAGAATGACCCAACTTTCAAAAAAGCAATTGATCGTGCTCTTGAATTACAAAAATCTTCAAACAAAGGTTTTGTTGATTTATTCGGACAAGCATACAAAGAGGTAGATCCGAACGCAAGTTTAGCTGCAGTTTTCGCTAACATCGAAAATCAAGATAAAATCAATTTCAACAGCACAAACGAGCAAGTGTTAAAGCACTTGAACGAAGAATCTGCTGCTGCAATTAGCCGTTCATTTAACATCTTAAGAACTCGTATCGATAAGTTCGGAGTAACGCAACCAAATATTCAGCAATTAGGTTCTGGACGTATCTTGGTTGAATTGCCAGGTGTTAAGGAGCCAGAGCGTGTACGTAAATTATTACAAGGAACAGCTAAGTTAGAGTTCTGGGAAACTTACACTTTTGGTGAGGTTGCTCCAAGTTTAGTTGCAGTAAATAAAATGTTATCATCGACAGCTACGACTGACGCAAAAGATACTGCTAAAACTTCACTTCAGGGTGTAGTTAAAGATTCTGCAAGTGTAACTAAAGATTCTTCAAAATCTGCTACTGCGGATGCATCAAAAGATACGGCGAAGAAAGCAGGAACTATTTCTGCGAAAACAGATACTGCCAAGAAGGATACTTCAAAGCAAACTTTCGAGCAGTTCTCTAAAGAGAATCCATTATTCGCTTTATTATTCCCTGCAGATGGTCAAGTAAAAACGCAAGAAGACAAGAACGCTGTCGACAAGCAAGCGATTGTTGGATATTGTGCTATTAAAGATACAGCTCGCTTAAATGCATTGTTATCACGTGAAGATGTGAAGCAACTTTTACCTCGTAATTTAAGATTGTTATGGTCTGTTAAGTCAATCAGCCCAGAAGCAAAAACGTTACAATTAATTGCAATCAAAGTTTCAAGTCGTGATGGTGCTGCTCCTCTAGATGGTGGTGCTATTTCAGATGCTCGTCAGGATTTCAGTCAGTTTAACAATAAGCCTGAGATCAGCATGAAGATGAATTTGGAAGGTGCTAAAATCTGGAAGCGCTTAACTGCTGAAAACGTTGGAAAGCAAATCGCAATCGTATTAGATGATTATGTATACTCTTTCCCTAACGTTCAAGGAGAAATTCCTAATGGAAGTTCAAGTATCACGGGTAACTTTACAATCAACGAAGCAAAAGACTTAGCAAATATTTTAAAGGCTGGTAAATTACCTGCTCCTGCAAGAATTGTTGAAGAAGCGGTAGTTGGACCATCTTTAGGTAAGGAAGCAATTAACAATGGATTAATTTCATTTATCGTTGCATTATTAATTGTATTCGTATTCGTTTACTTCTATTATAGCACAGCAGGTTTAGTTGCCGATATCGCGCTTATCTGTAACATGTTCTTTATTATGGGTGTGTTAGCATCATTGGGTGCAGTATTGACACTTCCTGGTATCGCAGGTATCGTCCTTATTATCGGACTTTCTGTCGATGCGAACGTCTTGATTTTCGAACGTATTCGTGAAGAGTTAAGAGCTGGAAAAGGATTGCGTTTAGCAGTAACAGATGGTTATAAGCATGCAATGTCTTCTATCATTGACTCTAACTTCACAACATTAATCTTAGGTATCATCCTTTATGCATTCGGTAGTGGACCAGTTCAAGGTTTCGCAACTACATTGATCATCGGTATCCTTTGTTCAATGTTCTCTGCAATCTTCATTACTCGTTTAATATTCGAAGGAATGTTAGATAAAGGTAAAGACATTAAATTCTGGAATGAATTCTCAAAAAATGCTTTCCAAAATATCAACTTGCCATTCATTGAAAAGCGTAAAATCTATTACACTATTTCAGGTTTAGTTATCGCTGCGGGTATTGCTTCAATCGCTACGAAAGGTTTCAACTTTGGTGTTGACTTCGACGGAGGTCGTACTTATGTAGTTCAATTTGATAAGTCATTAACAACTGAAGAAATCAGAACTTCGTTAACTAAGAATTTCGGTGAAGCTCCAGATGTTAAGACTTTCGGTACTGATAACCGTTATAAAATCACAACTGATTATTTAATTAATGATGATAATAACGCAGAGGCTGAAACAAAAGTAACAGCTGCATTATTTGAAGGTGTTAAAGGCTTTTATCCTGCAGGATTAACTTTAGAAAAGTTCAAGTCTGATAATATCATTAACTCTCAAAAGGTAGGAGCAACGGTTGCTGATGATATTAAAACATCTGCAGTATGGGCAATCTTATTTGCATGTGTGTTAATGTTTATCTACATCTTATTGCGATTCAAGAAATGGCAGTATGGTCTAGGTGCAACAGCTGCCTTATTCCATGACGTATTGATGATTTTATCAATCTATTCAATCTTCAACGGAATTCTTCCTTTCACACTTGAAATCAATCAGGACTTCATCGCTGCATTGTTAACTGTAATGGGTTACTCAATGACAGATACTGTCGTGGTATTTGACCGTATTCGTGAATATGTTGGAATGCATCCAAACTTAAATCAGAAAGAGGTTATCAATAATGCATTGAACGCTACATTAAGCAGAACAATGAATACATCATTGATTACATTCTTCGTATTATTGGCTATCTTCATTTTCGGTGGTGATGTAATCAGAGGATTCTCATTTGCATTGTTAGTAGGTATCGTTGTAGGAACATACTCTTCATTGTGTATCGCTTCTCCAATCGTTATCGACTTCGACAAAAAGAAAGACTAATATTTTAGATAATACAGAAAAGGGCGGTTTTTAAAACCGCCCTTTTTTATTTTGCACTCATTTGTTCGTTTACTATTCTTATCCCTTCATCAATACTTCGTGGATGATAATCTAAATCACGTTCGGCTTTAGAAATTATAAATCCTGTTTTTAGCGGACGCTTGGCAGGCTGGTTTAATTCAGCCGTACTAACGGGATGGATATACTTTTTATCAAGTCCAAAATAATCTGCCACTTTGTAAGCAATATCAATAATAGAAATGACTTCACGCCCACTTACATGATAAATACCCGTTGCTCTTCTTGTAGCAGCTTCATAACAAGCCATCGCTAAATCTTCCGCAAGAGTAGGTCCTCTAAACTGATCATTAATTACTCGAATATCTTTACCTTGTTCTAAAGAGTTTTTTGTCCATAAGATAATATTCGAACGTTGCACATCATCAGTAATTCCATAAACAATCATCGTTCTCAAAATTGAAAATGGATGTCCGCTTTCTGAGATTATTTTCTCTGCTTCTAATTTTGATTTCGCGTAAATACTAAGTGGATTCGGAATGTCTTCTTCTGTGTATGGACCCGCTTCACCATCAAAAACAAAGTCGGTACTGATGTAGATTAAATGAGGATTGTAATTCTTACAGGCTTCAACAATATTGGATGTAGCAGTAATATTATTCAAGTGACATTGTTCAGGATTTAATTCGCATTCATCCACATTTGTCATTGCTGCAGTGTGAATAATGCAATCAGGACGATGTTTGCATATTGAAGAAATAACATTCTCTCGATTCGTTAAATCAAGCGTTTCAAAAACATAACCATCCTTGTCATTAATTCTATTCGCTCCTCTGGCCGTAGCAATACACTCAATATTGCTTTTAGTCTTAAGCAAGTAAACTAGCTTTTGCCCAAGCAATCCATTCGATCCTGTAATTAGAATTTTCATTTATATTAAAATGCTTAACAGGTTATAAATTTGTTCTTGTGTACCTAAAACGAAAACTTTTGAGTCGTGATCCATTATTGTATCAGGATCAGGATTGATGTTGTAAATACCATCTTTGTTTTTAAATCCTATAATGTTAGCGCCGCTTTTATTACGGACTTCCAACTCTCTTATTGATTTATTCTTGTATTGCTCTTTTAATTTCGAACAATGAATTTCTTCTAGTCGGATATTAATTGTACCAGTAAT
>JBDKGQ010000032.1:0-8007 GCA_039798145.1 Bacteroidota bacterium | reverse complement strand
GCCATATGCGTACCCCCAATTTTATCAGGCATGATAACATTGTCGGCACCAGCTCTTCTTAATTTCCCTTCGGATGTATCTTCGGAAGCTCTGCTGATGATCTTTAATTTCGGATTAAGTTCTCGAGCCGTTAATACTACAAATACATTGGCAGCATCATTAGGTAGAGTAGTTATAATTGCCTGTGCTTTTGTGATTCCACTTTCAATTAGAATTTCATCACGGGTGGCATCACCTTCAATGAATAAAAAATCACTTTGCTCTTTTAATTCATCAAGTGTGCTTTGTCCATTTTCAATTACCACGAAACTTTGTCCGTGGCTGGTTAATTGATCGCAGGCTTGCTTGCCATTACGCCCGTAGCCACAAACAATTACATGGTTGCTCATTTTGTCTATCATCTTTGACGCTCTTTTGTTTTTGTAAAATTTTTGAAGCTCACCCTCCATTACATATGTTGTAAGAGTGGAAATTCCATATGCAAATACTCCAATCGAAATAACAATTAAAATACAAACGAACCATCTACCTGCTTCTGATAAGTCGTGCGCAACACCAAGTCCTACTGTAGATAATACAATAATTGTCGAATAAAACGCCTCTGAAAAGGTATATCTTTCGATAATCATAAATCCAGCGATCCCGAAAATTAATGCAAATGAAATCAGCAGGAATGCGATTTTAATATTCTTTAAAAAACGATTGTGTTTTTTCTGCATCCAACAAATATAAAATCATTTGCGCTTTTTAATTTAAAGCCAATCATTTTTTATTATCGTCTTTTTCACATTATTGTATTTTCATTACCGTTGAACCTATTTTACAATGCACGCATTTATTTTTTGAGCAATAAGAATTGTTGAGTTCAATCAATCCTTGTGTTTCGCCTGCATTTGCAAATTCATATTTCGATTGTTCCCATATTGTTGTGTATTTATTTTTTTCTGGTCTGATTTGATGAAGCCATTCAATTGATTTATCCTGAAGGATTTTACTTCCAATATGCTTACCGTAAGAATAACAAAAAGGGATGACTGCATTAATAATTAAATTATTGATGGATTCAATTCCTAATTGTTTAGAATGGGCAATGCTTGGTTTTTCAAAATGAAAATGTGTCGACCAAAATTCAGAAGCTTCAATTTCGAAGATAGATTGCAAGCTTTCAAGTGTACTCGTATTAATGCATCGTTTGAATATTCTTTTCTGTCGGTATAAAAGCATAGCAAATTGTGCTATTCGAATTGTTGGGAAATTAGAAGGACGAAGCTTGCCAAATTTCCATATGGCAGGATGTAAAGGTTGTAATTTGTATTTATTCTGTTGGTGATTAAATTCTCTTTTTAGTTTTAATACATACGGACTCTCATCATTAGTTTGAAGTAAGCCTGCAACACCAAATAACAATGACTCGATTTTTAATAGTTCGTTTGATTCTCTTTCGATAATAGTTAATGGAATAGTTTCCGCGAGTAATTGCAATGGCACTGCATTAACTTTAAATCCAAATGATTTTGCTAATAAATGATAAAATGATTCATCCCAGTTATTTCTCGTTTGCTTCAGTTGATCAATGATGATTTTGTTTTTACTCTCTAGTCGCTCCCTTAAACAAGAGGATAGCATTTGTTGAATTATCGTATTATCTAAATTTTCAAGATATGGCCTACATGGATAGACTATTGAACTTGATTGAAAGAATCGTTGGTATCTAGATAAGCTTTCCTGATAAAATCTATTTTGTAATGTGATAGTTGGAATAATGCTCTGGTCTTTTCGATGGACGTTCATATCGTGAATTAACACCACATGTAAAATGACATTGTCGTAGCTGTGGTCGTCTTGATGTTTGTGCTTATACCAATCGCTGCTTTTAATATGTATTTCAATGTTGCCGGCCCACAAAATATGATCAAGCTTTATCTGACAATTAAAAAAATCAGGTCCAGCATGGTGATTATAATGTCCCTTGTCAATTATTTGAATTGGTTGTCCATCTTCCGTTTTTAAGTCGGAAGTATTAAATAATTGTTCCTTCCATACAAAATGTAAAAAGTCCTCTTTCATAGTAGCTATTAAAGAGGACAAAACTATATTCGAGAAGTTCGATTATTCGGTTATTAAGTATTTACAAACGTTTAATTTTTTCAGAGACGAACTGAAAAATCTAACTGCTGAACTTTTAAACAGATGCAAATTCAAGATAGGGTTTCTGGTTAGGTATTTCGCCAAAAATTTTATTCAGACTATGAAAACGGTGGTCGAATATTTTCTTGAGTTGTGATTTAATATAAACCTGGTTCATAATATCGCCAATAAATCCAAGTGGAATTTTATAATGTACTACATCTAACATTTCAACGCCACCTTCGACTTCTCTCAAGGAGTGTTTATGATGCCACATAGTATAAGGTCCAAAACGTTGCTCATCAACGAAAAAATGGGGTGCATTCACATGCGTTATTTCTGTAACCCATCCGGTAGTAACAAACGGAACTGGTTTAACCTTATAGGTGATGATCATACCAGCAAACATTTTATCTCCATCTGTATAGCCAGAAGTAATGTCAAAACCCATATACGGTGGAGTGATCTTTTTTAGATTATCAGGACTTGATAAAAAGGCCCATGCTTCTTCAAGAGTGCAAGGCAAAGTTTGCTTGGTAGTTAAAATATGTAAGCTCATTTCTTTTGTTTTTTACATGCATTAGAGCAGTAAATCACTTCGTCCCAGCATTTCTCCCATTTTTTTCTCCAGGTAAATGGCCGATTACAAACTGTACAAAGTTTAGAAGGTAAATGCTCTTTTTTTACGCCTCTCATGGTTAATGAACAAAGCCAATGAAAAAATGTTTTGTTTTTAATTTTTAAAGTGAGCCCAATTTGTTGTGGTTTATTCTATAATTTTGCCCAAACCCAATCATCTCATGCCACATAGTGCCACTACCGCCAAATATATTTTTGTAACAGGTGGAGTTACTTCCTCATTAGGTAAAGGAATTATTTCTGCTTCATTAGCTAAATTATTACAATCAAGAGGTTATCGAGTAACGATTCAAAAACTTGATCCTTATATTAATGTGGATCCAGGAACGTTGAATCCATATGAGCATGGCGAGTGTTTCGTAACTGATGATGGCGCGGAAACAGACTTGGACCTTGGTCATTATGAGCGTTTTTTAAATACGCCTACTTCTCAAGCCAACAACGTTACAACCGGAAAAATTTATCAAACGGTAATTAATCGCGAACGCGAAGGAGCTTATTTAGGCAAAACTGTTCAGGTTATTCCTCATATTACTGATGAAATTAAAAGACGAATTAAGCTTTTAGGTGAAACAGGACAATTCGATATTGTAATTACTGAAATTGGTGGAACCGTTGGCGATATTGAGTCGCTGCCATATATTGAATCTGTTCGTCAGTTAATCTGGGAAATCGGATCTTCTAATGCAGTAGTAATTCATCTAACGCTATTGCCTTATTTATCTACCACTGGTGAATTAAAAACAAAACCTACTCAGCATTCAGTGAAAATGCTTTTGGAGTACGGAATTCAACCTGATATTCTAGTTTGCAGAACAGAAAAGCACATGACCCACGATTTACGTCGTAAAATTGCGTTGTTCTGTAATGTAAATGTAAATGCAGTTATTGAATCTGTTGACGCTTCTACCATCTATGAAGTTCCTCTTTTAATGATGAAAGAGCAGCTTGATAAGGTTGTCATGAATAAATTAAAGTTGCCTTCAAAGCATGAACCTGATATGCAGGCATGGAAAGATTTCTTGGGCAAACTAAAAAATCCTGTTCGTGAAATTAAAGTGGGCTTAATCGGTAAATACATCGAATTAAAGGATGCATACAAATCAATCGTTGAAGCTTTTATCCATGCAGGTGTTGCTAATGAGTGTAAAGTTGAATTGGTTTGGATTCATTCTGAAAAAATTGATAACGATAATGTAAAGCAGCAGCTTAAAGGCCTTAATGCAATTTTAGTTGCACCTGGTTTTGGTGAGCGAGGATTTGAAGGGAAGATTACTGCGATAAAATATGCTCGCGAAAACAATGTTCCGTTTTTAGGAATTTGCCTTGGGATGCAATGCGCTGTTGTTGAATTTGCTCGTAACGTATTAGGTTTAAAAGGAGCTCATTCTACCGAGATGGATGCGAAAACAAAACATCCAGTTATCGATATGATGGCGGATCAGAAAACGGTGAAAGCTAAAGGTGGTACTATGCGTTTAGGCGAATATCCTTGTAATATCACTAAAGGAACAAAAGCTTTCAGTGCATACGGAAAGGTAAAAGTAGCAGAGCGCCATCGTCATAGATACGAGTTTAATAATGCTTATTTAAAGAATTTTGAAGCTGCAGGAATGACGGCTTCAGGTATTAATCCAGATACAGGATTGGTTGAAATTGTGGAGGTTAAAAATCATCCTTGGTTTGTTGGAGTTCAATTCCATCCCGAGTATAAATCAACTGTTATCAAGCCTCATCCTTTGTTCGTGAGATTTGTGAAAGCTGCTTTAGAAAACTAAAATCCAATATCCCTTAGTATTTAAGGTGGGGGGTCAGTTTCCTTTGTATATTTGCGCCTCAATATTGAAATTTCATGGATCGTAATTCACTTCTTGGACTTGTACTTATCGGAGCTATTTTAATTGGCTATTCGTATTTAACAGCTCCAACAGCGGAACAATTAGCAGCACAACAAAAAACGCAGGATAGTATAGCGCTTGTAGAGAAAAATAAAAAATCAGCTGTAGTAACTAAAAGCGAAGTAGTAAAAGTAGCAGATACTAATTCAGTTGTTACTGATACATTAACAGACTCATTAGCTACACAAGAATTATCAAATAAGTATGGTGTTTTTGCTAATGCTGCTACCATAGATACTTCTGTATATACTTTAGAGAATAAATTAATGAAAGTTAATATTTCATCTAAAGGTGGGAAGGTAAAATCGGTTGAATTAAAAAACTATAAAAACTGGGAAGGCAAACCAGTAACATTGTTTGAAGGTGACTCTTCAGAGATAGCGTTGAATTTCTTTGCTAATAATCGTAGTATTTCTACTAAGGATTTATTCTTTGCAGGAATTAAATCCAACAATACCGTTGCTATGCGTTTATATGCAGGGGCACAGGATAAATACATTGAGTTTCTTTACACACTTAAAGAAGATGATTATAAACTTGGTTATAAAGTCAACTTTGTTGGATTAAATGAAATAATCGCTCGCAACACAAATTATGTTGAATTGTCTTGGAAACAATTGATGAAGAATCAGGAGAAGGATATGAAAATGGAAAGAGCAAATTCTACCATTTATTATATGTTTACCGATAATGAAGTTGATTACTTAACAGAGTCAAAAGACGATCAAAAAGACTTAACAACGAAGGTGAAGTGGGTAGCAATGAAGCAACATTTCTTTACCCAGGTTTTAATTGCTGATAACGACTTTGATAAGCCTACACGTGTAGAAACTAAAAATGGAGCAGAAGGTGATTCATTTGTAAAGTCAACCAAAGCATCATTCACGCTTCCTTATGCACATAATGCGCAAGAGTCGTTTGGAATGCATTTTTACTTCGGACCAAATCATTATCAAATTTTAAAATCACAAGGATATAATCTTGAAAAACAGATACCGTTAGGTTGGGGTATTTTCGGATGGGTGAATCGTTTTATTGTAATTCCAATATTCAACTTCTTGAATGGATTTAACTGGAGCTATGGTATCATCATTTTAATTCTTACGATTGTAATTAAACTTTTATTACTGCCACTAACTTTCAAAGCATATCTATCGCAAGCTAAAATGAAAGTGTTGAAGCCAGAGGTGGATGAAATTCAAGGTAAGTTTAAAGAGGAGCCAATGAAGTTGCAACAAGAGATGATGGCCCTTTATCGTAAAGCGGGTGTTAGTCCGCTTGGAGGATGTTTGCCAATGTTACTTCAGATGCCAATCTTAATTGCGATGTTCCGATTTTTCCCTCAGTCAATTGAATTGCGTCAGCAAAGTTTCTTGTGGGCTACCGATTTAAGTACATACGATTCAATTCTTGATTTGTCATTCACCATTCCTTTTTATGGTAACCACGTTTCATTATTTACGTTGTTGATGACTGTTTCTACATTGTTAATTACAAAGGTGAATAGCAGTAGTCAAATGACAAATCCTCAGATGAAGTGGATGATGTATTTGATGCCGATTATTTTCTTAGGCGTTTTCAATAGCTATGCAGCGGGATTAAGCTACTATTATTTCCTTGCGAACATGATCAGCATTGGCCAGCAATATTTATTCAGATCATTTGTGAATGAAGATGAAATTCATCGCAAAATTCAAGAGAATAAAAAGAAGCCTGCTAAGAAATCTAAATTCCAACAGCGATTAGAAAAGATGGCAAAAGACAGAGGTATGCAGTTGCCGAAGTAAAATTTATGCTGCGCTGTTCCTTCATTTTTGCAATTATATTTTTATTTGGATGTAAGCCAACAAATCAGCTTGCGAAAACGAATCAATTAGTGTTTTCTATCGAGAAAGGACCTTGTTTTGGTGCTTGTCCAGAATACAAATTGGAAGTGTTTAACAACGGAGAGGCCCATCTGACAGGCACTCGGAATGTCGCTCAGGTGGGTGAGTTTAAAACGCATATATCAGATTCTCTACTTAGTGAAATGAACAAATCAATTGGTGCAATGGATATTGCTTCCTTAGATACCAATTACGTAAATAAATACCTGACTGATTTTCCAGCTATCGATTTGTATTTCGATTTAAAATCCGAAAGAAAGCACATTCATATCTTTCATCAGCAACCACCACAGGAAATTTCTGATCTTCTTCGCCTTATTGAAGGTTTTGAAAATGATATCGACTGGAAAAATACCAACTAATATCAGTTTTTCTTCCTTTGCACAATAAAGGCAATTCCTTAAATTTGTCATCTAAATAAATGTAAATATGTCAACTGATTTCTTACCTCTAAACGGAACCGACCACATTGAATTTTATGTTGGAAATGCCAAACAAGCAGCTTATTATTATCAGCATGCATTTGGATTTGAACTAGTAGCTTACGCAGGTCCAGAAACGGGCATTCGAGATCGAGCATCTTACGTTTTGCAACAAGGTAAAGTACGCTTTGTATTAACTACTGCCTTACAACCTGATCATGAAATTACACGTCACGTAGCGCAGCATGGTGACGGTGTTAAAGTATTAGCGCTTTGGGTTGATGATGCCGAAAAATCATATTACGAAACGATGTCTCGTGGTGCTAAATCACATACTGAACCTCATACTATTTCTGATGATAATGGTGAAGTAAAGATTTCAGCAATCCATACTTATGGTGATACGATTCACAAATTTATAGAGCGTAAAAATTACAATGGACCATTTTTACCAGGATTTAAAGCTGCAAAGTCCAACTTTAAAACAAAGCCAGT
Organism: Bacteroidota bacterium; assembly: GCA_039798145.1. Taxonomy (GTDB): domain Bacteria; phylum Bacteroidota; class Bacteroidia; order AKYH767-A; family OLB10; genus CAINEC01. The sequence goes on along the minus strand of JBDKGQ010000032.1, from coordinate 540 downwards.
AGGTTTCGAAGTTGTTGATCATTGTGTAGGGAATGTGGAGCTAGGTAAAATGAACGAATGGGTGAAGTTTTACGAAGATGTAATGGGATTCAAAATGATTATCACATTTGATGATAAAGATATTTCTACTGAATATTCTGCGTTGATGAGTAAGGTAGTTTCTAACGGTAACGGATTTGTTAAATTCCCAATTAACGAGCCTGCAGAAGGAAAGAAGAAATCGCAGATTGATGAATACCTGGAGTTTTATCATGGAGCAGGAGTTCAGCACATGGCTATTTTAACGAATGATATCATCGATACAGTAACTGAATTAAAAGAAAGAGGAGTGGAGTTTTTAACTGTTCCTTCAACATACTATACTGATTTGTTGGATCGCGTTGGAAAAATCGATGAAGACCTTGAAACATTATCAAAGCTAGGTATCTTGGTGGATCGTGATGATGAAGGTTACTTGCTTCAATTATTTACAAAGCCAGTGGAGGATCGTCCAACAGTATTTTTTGAAATTATCCAACGTAAAGGTGCTAAGTCTTTCGG
>JBDKGQ010000031.1:0-8043 GCA_039798145.1 Bacteroidota bacterium | reverse complement strand
TACTCTCGAAATTCCGATATCATCTTTATTACTTGCAGTTACATTAATTGCTTTTTCGTTAAACGCCCATTGCTTCACACCCATTGAATCAATTAACGTTGCTTTAATAGAAACCTGGTTAAATCCTCCAGTATAATAAACCAGAATAGCGTTATTATCATCTTGTGCAATGCCAACAGGAATTGTCATGTTAGAAGTTTGTGCATCAACAACAATTCCATCTGTACCACATAAATTCAATCCTGCTTTATTAACTCTTTGAATGCTATTTCCAGAAGCCGACTGCCCTGAATTTGTCACTTGTAATCCTACCCAGGTTTGATTAGTAGTTGAATTATAAAAGTAATCTCCTAAATAAGAATTAATCGTTGTTGAGCTCGTTAATGCGGTACCGTTAGTACTCCATGTAGCGCCAGTAGAATCAACATGCTGTAAATAAACACAAGTAAGTGCTGCATTAGCAGGATTGCCTGTATTGAAAGCACATAAGAATCCAGTTCCACCATCTGAAATTATTCTAGGGAAGAAAAATGCGGTAATTGTTTTTGTTGTAAACTGAATTGGTGCAGCCCATAAGCTTACATAGTTAGTAGCCATTCTTTTTACAAATAACTTAGATGTTAATCCTGGGAAGTTGCCTGTTTCCTGAACGTACATTAAATAATATTCGTTGTTAGCGTAAGAAGCAATCGATGGACGAGAATAGTTAGGTATAATTCCAGTTGCTGGTTTTATTTTATCCGGACCGGCGCCATTAATAGAAGCTCCTGTTGCTGGATTTAATTCGATATAACAAACCCATTTTTGGTTGGTACTTGAATAGGCATTCCATGCTACAACAACGTTATTATTTGACAAAACACCAATTACAGGTGCTAATCCTTGTGCCGCATCGGCGTCTGCTAAAACAACCCCATTGTTCGCCCACACTGGAGCTCCAGTAGAGTCCATTTTTTGAGCAACGACCTGCATACTTCCTGTTCGTTGATCTTGAAAAGCGACAATTGCATTTCCTTCATTATCCGTTTTCAAATCGTAGCGAAATAAGGCAGTATTCTGATTGGCATTACTGACTACTACACCATTGGGACCCCATAATTTATTACCAAGAGCATCTAAACGCTGCATGCGTAAAACATACATTCCTGACGACTGATCAAACCAGGAAATATAAACACCCCCATCGCTGCGGGAGCTGATTAATGGAGTAGCTTGTTCCGAGCCAATCGCATCTTGAATAACCACATTATTGGTTGAATCATTAGCAAACTGGGCATTGCTAAAAAATGGCAATAGGCCAAATAGTAATAAGTAGATTTTTTTCATGTGTGTTTTTTTATGAAAGTATAAAAACAAACGAAGGAAGCCTGATGCTTCCTTCATTTTTTCCCCAGTCAATGCGCTTAATCATAAAAAAAGGGCGATAACCACATCGCCCTTCCATTCAACCATTATCAATCCAACCTTTGAACTGTATTTTTAATAGGTTATTTTTATTGAGTATAGAGTTAGTGCAAAAGGCCTCCATTAAGTTTCAAGAAAGCAAAAAAAATAGGGAGCAATTGCTCCCTATTAGATACTATTAGATTGGTTTAACCTTATTATCCGTTCAATGCTTCCGCACCTGCAACAATCTCCAAGATCTCGTTGGTAATTGCAGCCTGACGAGCTTTGTTGTAAGTAAGCTTTAATTCTTTGATCAACTCCCCTGCATTATCCGTTGCCTTGCTCATTGCTGTCATACGCGCTCCATGTTCAGAAGCATGCGAATCAAGAACCGCCTTGTACAATTGTGTTTTGATTGACTTTGGAATTAAGTCAAGCACAATCTCTTGCTTTCCTGGCTCAAAAATATAGTCGTTGTTAGTCGACTTTTCAGTTGTAGTTGCTGCTGGTTGAAGTGGCAATAACTGTTCAGATTGAACAATTTGGACTGCAGCATTTTTAAACTGATTATAAACTACAATAACTTTATCATATTGCCCAGCAGCAAAATCACTCATGATTTTTTCTGCAATTGGAGCAACAACATCAAAACGTAAATCACTATACACTTCATTGTGATTTCCATTATACAACGTTTTGTTTTTAGAATAGAAATCAGATGCTTTTTTACCAATACTTAAAACCTTTACGTTTCCTGCATTAGCCTGAGCGCTGTATTGGTCGTGAATTAATCTGTTAACCTGGCGAATGATATTTGCATTAAATGCACCTGCTAAACCTCTGTTAGAAGTAACAGCTACAATTAAAACTTTTTCTACAGGGCGTACTTGAGCGAATTGTCCTCCGCTGTTTCCTTCTAAAGAAGAAGACAAGTTTTCAAGAATATCACGAAGCTTATTTGCATAAGGGCGTAGTTGTGTAATTGCATTCTGCGCGCGACGTAACTTAGCAGCACTCACCATCTTCATTGCTTTGGTGATTTGCTGTGTACTCGACACAGAAACAATTCTTAAACGTACCTCTTTTAAATTAGCCATTTTAAATTTTCTTTAAATCGTGCTGTTATTAAGCAGTATAATTTTTTGCTAAGTCTTTACCTACCTGCTCTAATGTATTCGTGATTTCATCATTGATTACACCTTTCGCTAATTGATCAAGTGTAGCTTTATGACTTACACGCATTACATTTAAGAAGTTAGTTTCGAATTCACGCACCTGACGTACAGGAACATTTTGCAATAAACCTTTTGTTCCAAGGTAAATGATTGCAACTTGCTCTTCTACACGTAATGGTGAATATTGACCTTGCTTAAGAATTTCCACGTTACGAGAACCTTTGTCGATTACCGCTTTTGTAGCTGCATCTAAGTCAGAACCGAATTTAGAGAAGGCCTCTAATTCACGGTACTGAGCCTGATCTAACTTAAGCGTACCAGCAACTTTCTTCATTGATTTAATCTGTGCGTTACCTCCTACACGTGATACCGAGATACCTACGTTAATTGCAGGACGAACACCAGAGTTAAACAAGTTAGCTTCAAGGAATATCTGTCCGTCAGTAATTGAAATTACGTTTGTAGGAATATACGCAGAAACGTCACCCGCTTGAGTTTCGATGATTGGAAGAGCTGTTAACGATCCACCACCTTTCACTTTACCTTTTAAAGATTCAGGTAAGTCGTTCATGTTAGCAGCAATCGAATCCGACTTAATTACTTTCGCAGCACGCTCTAATAAACGACTGTGTAAGTAGAATACGTCTCCTGGATAAGCCTCACGACCTGGAGGACGACGTAATAATAGAGATACCTCACGGTAAGCAACAGCTTGTTTCGATAAATCATCATAAACAACTAATGCTGGGCGACCAGTATCACGGAAATATTCTCCGATTGCAGCACCTGCCATTGGAGCGAAGAATTGCATTGGAGCAGACTCAGAAGCAGTCGCTGCAACGATTACTGTATAAGGCATTGCACCACGCTCTTCTAATGTCTTAACTACGTTAGCAACAGTAGAACCTTTCTGACCTACTGCAACGTAGATACAAAATACTGGTTCACCTTTGTCGTAGAATTCTTTTTGATTGATAATAGTATCAATTGCAACAGCTGTTTTACCTGTCTGACGATCACCGATGATTAACTCACGCTGACCACGTCCGATAGGAATCATCGCATCAATCGCTTTAATACCAGTTTGTAAAGGCTCGTTTACTGGCTGACGGAAAATTACCCCTGGTGCTTTACGCTCAAGTGGCATTTCGAAAGTCTCACCAGAAATTGGTCCTTTACCATCGATTGGATTACCTAGTGTATCTACAACACGTCCAAGCATTCCTTCTCCTACGCGAATAGAAGCGATCTTACCTGTACGCTTTACAGTATCACCTTCTTTAATATTGTTTGATGAACCTAACGTTACGGCACCTACGTTATCTTCTTCAAGATTTAATACGATACCTTTAAGTCCATTTTCAAATTCGATTAGCTCTCCTGATTGAACCTTTGTAAGTCCGTAGATACGGGCAATACCATCACCCACTTGTAATACGGTTCCTACTTCTTCAAGTTCTGTTGCAGATTTAAATCCTGCTAATTGTTGACGGAGAATAGCTGAAACTTCGTCTGGTCTAACATCTACCATTTTCGTAGTTATTTATAGTTGTTATTAGATAATTATTAATATTCTTTTACATATAAGTTATCGTCGAATTCGTTTTTCAACTGACGTAACTTTTTCAATACTGAAGAATCCCACTGCTCATCGCCGATGCGAAGAACGAATCCTCCAATAATATTTTTATTTACTGTTTCAACAAGTTCAATTTTATTTCCTTTCATCTTCTTAACGATGTCTAGAATCTGTTCTTTTGTTGATGCATCTAACGGAGTTGCAGTAGTTACATGCGCTACTTTTACTCCGATTGACTCTTTATAAATATTGATGTACTCTTGTGCGATATCTTCTAAATATCCTTCACGTCCTTTTTTAGTCATTAAGTCCATGAACGACAACGTCACATTATCAATCTTACCTGAAAAAACACCTTTAATTACCGCCTCTTTTTTATCAGTATTGATAATTGGGTTTTTCATCAGTAATGCTAAATCGCGACTTTGATCACAAGCAGTAGCAATCAATTGCATATCAGAAAAAACCTTCTCCGTAATATTCTTTTCGGTGGCTAATCCCAGCAATGATTTTGCGTATCTGCGAGCTACTTTTGACTCTGTCATTTTCTAATTTTTAGCGATTAGTGAATTAGTTTAACTTAACGTCTTTCAATAAATCATTAACCAATGCCTTTTGCTTGTCGTCACTCGCCAACTGTTGACGAATTACTTTCTCAGCAATTTCAATAGATAATGTTGCTACCTGATTTTTTAATTCAGTGATAGCCGCCATTTTCTCATTTTGAATTGATTCACGAGCAGCAGTAATCATACGATCTGCTTCTGATTGTGCTTTTGCACGAGCCTCATTAACAATAGCATCTTTTGTATCACGAGCTTCTTTCAACATCATGTCACGCTCATTGCGTGCCTGCTTCAATAATTGCTCGTTTTCTGCCTTCATGTTGGCTACTTCATCCTTTGCTTTTTTAGCAGCATTTAAAGCATCTTCGATTGATGTTTCACGCTCTTTTAAAGATGATAAAATTGGTCCCCAAGCAAATTTGCGAAGGATAAACACAACAATCAGAAATGAAACGGTCATCCAAAATACGAGACCAAATTCGGGTTTTACGAGTTCCATTTTATATTAATTTCTTTTTTTTAGATGTATTACTTGTTTTAAACAAACCGGTGCTTGGCCAATCGCTTTTGCACCGGTTAGTTGATAGCAATTACAAATTACTTTGTAAGGATTGCTAATAATCCGATTACCATTGCGAAGAAAGCAGCTCCTTCTACAAGGGCAGCAGCAAGGATCATATTCGCACGAATATCTCCTGAAGCTTCAGGTTGACGAGCGATTGATTCTAATGCTGAACCTCCAATGCGGCCGATACCTAAACCAGCAGCTAAAGCAGCGATACCTGCACCAATGGCAGCAAGACCGTATCCGAATCCTAATCCGTCTACGCCTGTTGTTTGTAATAAGATGTTAAGTAACATGTTTATATAATTAAGTGATTAAAATGTTCTAATTAATGATGATCGTCGTGATGATGTTCTTCTACTGCAGCTCCGATATATACAGACGATAATAATGTAAATACATACGCTTGTAAAAAGGCAACTAATAATTCAAGCATTGCCATGAATACTGTAAACACTAACGATAACGGAGATACGCCTAATCCTCCACCAGTACCATACAACGACTCTTGTCCGAAGATGAAGATCAAACAGAAGAATGATAATGCAATGATGTGACCCGCTGCAATGTTTGCAAAGAGACGAATCATCAATACAAACGGACGAAGGAACATTCCTAAAATTTCAATTGGCGTTAATAAAACTAAAACTCCTTTCGGAACTCCTGGCATTGCAAAAATATGTTGCCAGTAATTTTTATTACCTGATATTGTTGTAATGATAAATGTTAAAACAGCTAAAACTAAAGCAACTGAAATATTTCCGGTTACATTCGCTCCACCTGGGAAAATAGGAATCAAACCTAATAAGTTATTGATCCAAATAAAGAAGAATAATGTTAAAAGATAAGGAACATACTTCTCGTATTTCGCTCCGATGCTCGCTTTAATTACATCATCACGCATAAAAACAATAATTGGTTCTATTGCATTCTGAAGTCCTGTTGGCGCTAAACCTTTTCTCTTATTTGTATATGCTCTTGCAACTGAAATAAACACAAATAATAAAATAGCGATTGTAATGAAAATACTGACTACGTTTTTCGTAATTGAAATGTCGTAACTGCCTGCCGTTAGTGCTTCATTCATTGTAGCATGATGAGCATCCATTTCACCCATTTCGTTTACTGCTTCAATCTTGCCTTTCTCATTTAAACGATATCCCTCATATGCTTTATGGCCATGCTCAAATCTAGCAGATGAAAAAACCGTCAAGCCTCTCTCACCATTATAAACAATTACAGGAAGTGGAATTGAGGTATGTCCCCATAAATGCCAATCATGACTATCAGCGATATGCTCCATGATTAGCTTTCCAGCGTTTAATTTTTCTTGGCCTTCACCATGAGCTGCAGTGGCCTCATGCGTTTCAGATACAGAAACATTTTCATGCTCACCTGCAAATGATGCGGTGCTGAAAGAAATTGTTAAAAAACAAATTACTGAAAGTATTACTAACTTGCTGATTTTCATTTTGATAAACGATTGTTTTGCGTTTTCAGGGCACAAAGGTAGTGAAAATTAAATCACTAACAATACAAATGCTATCTTACATTGATAAGAATATCGCCTTTCAAAGTATTTTACAATAAAAAATCAGCCAATAAATTGTTAGGTTTGCAGTCGCCTCACGCTAATCTATGAATCCATCCAACCAACTGCATTCTGTTAAAGCCAAATACGACATGGCTTTTAAAGACGCGAGCCTGCAGTTTAAAAACTTAGAACTGGCAAGAGCAAGAGCAACTCATGCAAGATGGAAGGCCATTGAAAACCTCGACTCTTATCTTATTGAGTTTGAGGCGAATTTTATCAAAAGCGGGGGTAAAATAATATGGGCTCAGGATAGCCTAGAAGCCATTGATGAAGTTGTAAAAATTAGTAAAAACGCTGGTGCTCAAACCATTGTTAAATCAAAATCCTCCACAGCTGAAGAGATTTTATTGAAAGAACGTGTGGGTATTGAAGGGCTTGATATTATTGAAACCGACGCAGGCGATTATATTGCCGATAGCATGGATGAGCATTCTGGCCACATGGTTTTACCTGCTATTCATAAGTCGGTGGAGGAAATTAATTCTCACTTCGGCCTCAACAACCTTGCTCCCGATCAACTTGTTGGAGTAATTAGAGATCGTTTAAGAGAAACTTACCTTCACGCAGATATTGGTATCACAGGTTGTAATTTTTTAATCGCCGACCCAGGAGCAATTGTTATTACTGAAAATGAGGGGAATGCCCAACTCTGCGCATCGGCTCCCAAGACACACATCGTTTTAACGGGCATCGACAAAATTCTTCCAAGCTTAAATTACCTCGACCTGTTTCTTCCTTTGCTAAGCACCTATGGTACAGGGCAAAAGCTAACCGCATATAATAGCATTATTACCGGTCCAAAGCAGGCTGAAGATTTAGATGGACCAGAAGAACTTTATGTGATTATCATTGATAATGGAAGAAGTAGCGTTTTAGAACATGAGGTTCAACGACAAGCCTCTACCTGTATAAAATGTGGTGCCTGTCAGTTTAACTGGCCGGTTTATATGTCGAATCCCGAGACTAATTTTTCAAATCCGATCTCAGCTGTAACCGCACCCTTGATTGATAATTTCGAATCTCAAGAGGAAGCGGTTAGAAATAGTTTACTTGATGGAAATTTGATGGATATCTGTCCAGTAAAAATTGACATTCAAAAATTATTAATTGAAAACAGAAAAGAATCCGTAGAAAAAGGATTTGAACCAAGGGCTAATAAATTGTTTTATTTCTTCTGG
>JBDKGQ010000030.1:0-8102 GCA_039798145.1 Bacteroidota bacterium | reverse complement strand
AATCAGCAATGTGGGTAAAACACCTGTTGAGCGCGACACTTTGTATAATGTCATCCAATAGATGAACACTAAATCATGAGGAAACAATTAATCCTGATTTTTGTATTGATAAGCAGTCTGCAATTTTATAGTTATGGAGAAAACAATCGACTCCATTCCTCAAACAGCATTGCTTGGTTTAGCTTTCAATCGACCACAAGTTTAAAAAACCAATGGAGCCTGCAAACAGAATACCATTGCAGAAGGGTTGGGGGCATTGATGAATGGCAACAAAGTTTATTAAGGCTCGGTATCAATTATCGCTTAAGTAAGCAAACAAGCTTACGCGTAGGCTATGCCCTTGCTGAAAATTATGCTTATGGCGAATACAGCATTAATGTATATGGCAAAAACTTTGCAGAACATCGCATGTATGAAGCCCTACTCCACAATCATAGCGAAGGCAAGTTTAGTTTTAGCAATCGACTGATGCTAGAGCAACGATTTGTAGGGAAGTATAGCCATGCAATGGCCACAAAAGAAGATTCGTATGTCTATGCCAATAGATTGCGTATAATGGCGAAAATACAATATCCATTAAAAGGCAACACTATAAAAGATAAAACACCCTATATAAGCGTATACGATGAATTATTTATTGGCTTTGGGAAGAATGTAAATAATGTTTTCGATCAAAATCGATTAGGTGTTTTATTGGGCTATAAAATGAATAAACACACCCAAATAGAAATGGGCTATTTGAATCAACAATTACAATTTAATAGAACGATTAATAATTGGAATGTATTTCAAGACAATAGCGGTTTCATCAGTTCAATTAATTTCAATTTTTAATCACCCTTTTCTGAATTAATATCGTACATTAGACAAACAAAGGGATTAACAAAGCCCTAATAGAGCCCTTTTAAGTATATTAGGCATAAACGTTATTAACTATGAAAAGAATATCAAAATTGGTAATCATTACCTTAGTATTCAGTAGTCTTATATTGAATGCATGCAAAGAAAACAATAAAGTTATTTATAATGACAAAACACTGCAAAAGAAGTTAACAACTAAAACTACTGCAGTTGAAACCGTGTATTTTGACAACATGGAGGAAGTGATTTTTTGGTTTGATGGGCTATACGAGAATGGTGATTATATCAATTTGTCCATAAATAAAAATAATCAGAAAATATTTATAACAAGTTCTGGTAATTCGGGCAATACGGATTCGGGTAACAATGCTAAACACACATATACTAGTGACAGCAAACTAACATTTGCAAAATGGTGTAACGAGTATTTAAAGAAAGGTGGATGTCTGAAAATTGGATATGACAAGTCCACGGAAACATATTGGGCAGACAGTATACCTTGTTAAGTCAGTGCAATTAATTAAATTACTAAAATAATTATGCCCCGATGTTTCGGGGCATTTTTTATTTGGGGAAGGAAATCCTATTCCTCATCGTCGAATTGTAATACATCGCGATTAGACAATAATAAATTCACTTCTTCTTTACTTCCTACGATCATATCATTGTACACTCTCGCACCTGTACCCGCTGGAATTAGATTACCCGTGATAACGTTCTCTTTCAAGCCCATTAGGTTATCTACTTTACCATTGATAGCTGCTTGAGAAAGCACTTTGGTAGTTTCTTGGAACGACGCTGCAGAAATCCAACTTTGTGTACCTAATGATGCTTTGGTAATACCTAACAACATGGGGTGTGAAGTAGCTGCTTGCGCATCGCGATACTCAATTAATTTTTTATCAGATCTACGTAAGATACTGTTTGCCTCACGAATTTCTCTTAATGTAACGATACGGCCTGGTTCGAATTCTTCTGAATCGCCTGCATCAACAACAATTTTCTTATCATAAATCCAATCGTTCTCAATTTGGAATTCTAATTTATCAACCACATCATCTTCTAAGAACTTCGTATCACCTGGCTCAACGATATTTACTTTACGCATCATTTGACGTACAATAACCTCAACGTGTTTGTCATTGATTTTTACACCTTGTAAACGATAAACCTCTTGGATTTCATTTACTAAGTATTCTTGTACTGCAAACGGACCTTTAATAGCTAAGATATCGCTTGGTGTTGTAGCTCCTTCAGATAAAGGCATACCTGCTTTTAAGAAGTCGCCATCTTGCACCATGATATGTTTAGTTAATGGAACTAGATATTTTTTGATTAAACCTTCTTTAGATTCAATAGCAATCTCACGGTTACCACGTTTGATATTACCGAAGCTTACTACACCGTCAATCTCTGCAATAATTGCTGGATTGCTAGGGTTACGTGCTTCAAATAATTCAGTTACACGAGGAAGACCACCCGTGATATCTCGGCTACGACCCATAACACGTGGAATTTTCACGATTACTTGTCCGTTGCGTACGCTATCACCTTCGCTTACAATGATATGAGAACCTACTGGTAAGTTATAAGATTTTTCATCTTTACCACTTACTTTAATAGAAGGTATTTTTGTTTTATCTTTTGATTCGATAACTACTTTTTCACGGTGACCAGTTTGCTCATCCGCTTCTTCACGATACGTTACACCATCGATAATGTTTTCCAATACGATATTACCCGTACCTTCTGAAATGATAACCGCATTGAACGGATCCCATGTACAGATCACATCACCTTTCTTCACTTTTTGTTTATCTTTTACTTTCAATATAGAACCGTAAGGTATATTGTTAGATGTATATAAACGATCAGTTGCTGGATCAATGAAACGAACCTCACCGGTACGACCGATAACTACAATTTCATCAACACCTTCATCGTTGGTGTATTTGGTAGTACGTAATCCGTCGAACTGAATAGTGCAATCGAATTTAGAAAGCATTTGAGACTCAATAGCAGAAGAACCTGCTACCCCACCCACGTGGAACGTACGTAAGGTTAACTGTGTACCTGGCTCACCAATTGATTGTGCAGCAATAATACCTACTGCATCACCCATTTGAGAAGTATAACCAGTAGCTAAGTTTTTACCATAACATTTAGAACAAACACCACGTAAACTTTCGCAAGTTAATACCGATCTGATTTCCACCATTTCAACACCTCTATCTTCGATAAGTTTTGCTGAATCTTCCGTAATCTCTTCGCCTGCTTGTACTAGTATTTGACCAGAAACTGGATCTACTACATTTTCCAATGAAGTACGACCTAAGATACGATCATATAATGGTTCTACGATTTCTTCATTATCTTTTAATGCAGTAGTAGCAATACCACGTAAAGTACCACAATCTACTTCATTAATAACTACATCTTGCGCAACATCCACCAAACGACGAGTTAAGTAACCCGCATCCGCTGTTTTCAAGGCCGTATCCGCAAGACCCTTACGAGCACCATGCGTAGAGATAAAGTACTCTAATACCGATAAACCTGTTTTAAAGTTCGACAAGATTGGATTTTCAATAATCTCTGAACCAGAAGAACCAGAACGACGTGGTTTAGCCATCAAACCTCTTAATCCCGCCAACTGTTTTACTTGTTGTTTAGAACCACGAGCTCCAGAATCCAACATCATATATACAGAGTTGAAACCTTGTTTGTCGGTTTTCATTTCATGTAATAAAGTTTCTGTTACACGCGTATCTACACGAGACCAGATATCGATGATTTGGTTATAACGCTCATTATTGGTAATTAAACCCATATTGTAGTTATCCCAAACTTCGTCTACTTCTACTTGTGCATTAGTGATTAATTCTTCTTTAATATCTGGAACATTCAAATCTTTAATGTTGAATGATAAACCACCACGGAATGCCGTACGGAATCCTAAAGTTTTGATATCATCTAAAAATTGAACAGTTTCAGGTATAGTTGTATTTTTTAAGATATTACCAATGATCTCACGAAGTGATTTCTTAGTTAATAACTCATTTACATAACCATTTTGTTTAGGTACAAATTGATTGAATAATACACGACCAACCGTTGTTTCGATTAATTTGTATTCCAATTCGCCTTGTTCGTTACGCACATTTGCTTTTACTTTAATCCAAGCATGCAAATCTGCACGACCTTCATTATGCGCAATGATTACCTCATCTGCATTATAGAACGTCATACCTTGACCTTTAACGATTTCTGTTTCGGTTGTTTTCTTACCTTTAGAAATGTAGTACAATCCAAGAACCATGTCTTGTGAAGGAAGGGTAATTGGTGTACCGTTTTGTGGATTCAAGATATTGTGAGAAGCCAACATTAATAATTGAGCTTCTAATACTGCAGCATTGCTCAACGGCACATGCACCGCCATTTGGTCACCATCGAAATCGGCATTAAACGCAGAACAAACTAATGGGTGCAATTGGATTGCTTTACCTTCAATTAATTTTGGTTGGAATGCTTGAATCGATAAACGGTGTAATGTAGGGGCACGGTTTAATAATACCGGATGACCTTTTAATACATTTTCTAAGATATCCCAAACTACAGCTTCTTTGCGCTCAACTAATTTTTTAGCGCTTTTCACTGTTTTTACAATACCTCTTTCAATAAGCTTGCGAATGATAAATGGTTTGAATAACTCTGCAGCCATATCTTTAGGTAAACCACACTCATGCAATTTCATTTCCGGACCTACTACGATAACCGAACGACCAGAATAATCGACACGCTTACCTAATAAGTTTTGACGGAAACGACCTTGTTTACCTTTCAATACATCTGATAATGATTTTAATGCACGACCACCTTCTGCTTTTACAGCATTAGATTTACGGCTATTATCAAATAGAGAATCTACCGCTTCTTGCAACATACGTTTTTCATTACGTAAGATTACTTCTGGCGCTTTAATCTCTATCAAACGTTTCAAACGATTGTTACGGATGATAACACGACGATATAAATCATTTAAATCAGAAGATGCAAAACGACCACCATCTAAAGGAACTAATGGACGTAATTCTGGTGGAATAACTGGTAAATAATGCATTACCATCCACTCTAATTTATTTTCAACGCGCTCGTTTGCTTCACGGAACGATTCTACAACACTTAAGCGTTTTAAAGCTTCTTGTTTACGTTGTTGAGAAGTTTCGTTAGCAGCAGCGTTTCTTAATGAACTAGATAATTTGATAAGATCGATACGAGCAAGCAATTGGTGAATTGCTTCAGCACCCATTTTAGCAATAAATTTATTTGGATCTTCATCCGGTAGATATTGATTTTCTTTAGAAATGCTATCTAAGATTTCTAAGTACTCATCTTCTGTAAGCAACGCTTGGTGCGTATCTTCAGAATCTTTTAAGTTTAATTTTTGACGGATTAAATCTTCTGCTTCACCCGCTTGAATTACGGCAAAACGCTCGTAATAAACGATCGTTTCCATTTTTTTGGAACTCATTCCTAATAAGTAACCAATTTTGTTTGGTAAACTTTTGAAGTACCAAATATGTACGATAGGAACAACCAATTTGATATGACCTAAACGCTCACGACGAACTTTCTTCTCTGTAACTTCTACACCACAACGATCGCAGACGATACCTTTATAACGAATACGCTTGTATTTACCGCAATAGCATTCGTAATCTTTTACAGGTCCAAATATTTTTTCACAGAAAAGACCATCTCTTTCTGGTTTGTAAGTACGATAGTTAATCGTTTCTGGTTTCAAAACCTCTCCAAAAGAGCGGTTTAAAATAGCATCTGGAGATGCTAAGCTAATCGTAATTTGATTAAATCCAGCTTTCGGACGGAAATCCTTTTTATTTGCCATATCTAAAAAGAAGTGTTTTAGTTTTAATTAATAGGGTTTAGTGATGTGCTTTTTCAAGCCATGAAATAAGGGCGTGTTGCCTAAGCAACACGCTTCTTATCATTAATCAAATTTCAATTCTAAACCTAAGCCACGTAATTCATTTACCAATACGTTAAATGATTCAGGTATACCTGTTTTAGGTATATTATCACCTTTTACAATAGCTTCATATGTTTTAGCTCTACCGATAATGTCATCCGATTTAATGGTTAACAATTCTTGTAGAATGTTTGCAGCACCATAAGCCTCAAGAGCCCATACCTCCATCTCACCAAAACGCTGACCACCAAATTGAGCTTTACCACCCAATGGTTGTTGTGTAATCAACGAGTATGGACCGATAGAACGTGCGTGCATTTTATCATCAACCATGTGATGTAGTTTAATCATGTAAATGATACCCACGGTTGCTTTTTGGTGGAAACGCTCTCCGGTTTCTCCATCAAACAAGTGTGTGTGACCAAATTCAGGTAAACCAGCATCGGTGATTAATTCATCGATTTCAGCTACGCTTGCACCATCAAAAATTGGCGTTGCAAATTTCACATTCAATTTCTCACCAGCCCATCCTAAAATGGTTTCATAGATTTGACCTAAGTTCATACGAGAAGGTACCCCTAGTGGATTCAATACGATATCTACTGGTGTGCCATCTTCTAAGAAAGGCATATCTTCTTGACGAACGATACGTGCAACAATACCTTTGTTACCGTGACGACCCGCCATTTTATCACCCACTTTCAATTTACGTTTGCTAGCTAAGTATACTTTTGCTAGTTTCAATACACCGGTTGGTAATTCGTCTCCGATAGAAAGATTGAATTTCTCACGTTTGAAACGACCAATTTCTTCGTTGTATTTAATATTGAAGTTGTGTAATAATTGGTTTACTAAATCATCCGTAGCTTGATCGCCTGTCCATCCTAATGGATTTACATTTGCGTAATCAATAGACGATAATGTTTTAGAATTGAATTTACCACCTTTACTTAATACCAATTCGCCATAAGCATTACTAATACCAACTGAAGTTTTGTCTTTCAACAATACTTGTAGTTTTTCGATTAATAATTCTTTGATATCTTCTAAATTCTTCTTGTGAGCCGCTTCGATTTTTTCAACCGCAGCTTTTTCATTCAATTTAGCTTTCTTATCTTTTTTAGCGCGTTGGAATAATTTTTTCTCAATCACCGTTCCTTCAATTCCACTTGGTGCTTTTAAAGAAGCATCTTTCGCATCACCTGCTTTATCACCGAAGATAGCACGTAATAATTTTTCTTCTGGAGTAGGATCTGTTTCTCCTTTTGGTGTGATTTTACCAATTAGAATATCACCTTCTTTAATGTGTGCTCCGATACGAATGATACCATTTTCATCTAAGTCTTTAGTAGCTTCTTCAGAAATATTTGGAATATCTTTCGTTAATTCTTCTTCACCTAATTTCGTATCACGAACCTCTAATTCATATTCATCAATGTGAATAGACGTAAATAAGTCGTCGCGTACTACTTTTTCATTAATTACAATCGCATCCTCAAAGTTGTAACCTTTCCAAGGCATGAATGCCACTTTAAGATTACGGCCTAATGCTAATTCACCATCTTTAGTTGCATAACCTTCTGTTAAGAAATCACCTTTCTTAATGTTTTGGCCTTTTACAACGCAAGGGCGTAAAGTAATAGACGTACTTTGGTTGGTTTTCTTGTATTTAGTAAGCGTATAGATTTTTAAATCATCTTCGAAAGAAACTAAACGTTGATTTTCTGTTCTTTCGTAACGAACATGAATCTCGTTTGCATCTACATACTCTACTACCCCAGTGCCTTCTGCATGAATTTGAATACGTGCATCTCTTGCTGCTTTTGCTTCTAAGCCCGTACCAACGATAGGCACTTGCGGACGAATCAATGGAACAGCTTGACGTTGCATGTTTGATCCCATTAGGGCACGGTTAGCATCATCATGTTCTAAGAACGGAATCATTGAAGCCGACAAACCAACAATTTGGTTAGGCGCTACGTCCATCCATTCTACATCTGATTTCTCTAAAATAGGGAAATCACCTGTTTCTCTTGATTTAATTTTATCGTCGATAAAGTTTCCTTTTTCATCGAGCGGAGCATTTGCTTGCGCGATTCTTGCCAAATCTTCTTCTTCAGCACTTAAGAATTTAATATTCTTAAGATCTACACGACCATCTTTTACTTTACGATAAGGCGTTTCGATGAAGCCCATATCATTGATTTTAGCATGTACGCAAAGCGTAGAAATCAAACCAATGTTTGGTCCTTCC
>JBDKGQ010000029.1:0-8834 GCA_039798145.1 Bacteroidota bacterium | reverse complement strand
GAACAATATTATGACAACTCAAACAAACAGTGTTAAAGCACTTATCAAAGAGCTCGAAAACGGAAAGCGTCAGCTAAAGGCAGAATTCGATCGCAGCATGAATGCGTTAGATGCAGCAATCAAGGTATTATCAATTTCAAGGTTAGACCCATCTGATTTCGTTAAAGGTGGCCTAGAGCGAAAGCCAGGTCGTCCAATGAAAGGAGAAATCGATTTGAAAATGATCGTGCGTAAAATTAAAGGTAAAGGCAAGAGAGGTCGTCCAGTTGGATCACGTGCTCAGTTTCACGGTAACTTAACGCAAACGCTTTATGATCTAGTGTTAGCTCAGAAACGTTTCGTTCACAATCGTGACATTGTTGCAATGATGATGAAGAAATATCCTAATGTAGATCGTTCTGAATTCGCAAAGAAAGTATCTGTATTATTGGCTTCATTAAAGAAGCAAGAGCGTCTTGTTACTTATCAAGATGGTGGATACCGTAAGAATATGTTTTGGGGTACTCGCGAGTGGATGAAAAGTGGTAAGCCAGTGAAAGGCAAAGAACCATAAAAAAGAGGGCTGATTTATCAGCCCTCTTTTCATTTCTACTAAATCGAGAATTATTTTTTCTCGTCTTTTACTTCTTCGAATTCAACATCAGTAACATTGTCACCAGCATTATTCGCAGGTCCTTGGTCAGGAGCCCCCTCAGTTTGCTGTGATGCATTATACATGTCTTGCGAAGCAGACTGCCAAGCCGCATTTAAGTTGGTCATTGCAGCTTCAATTCCTGCTAAATCACGGTTTTTATGCGCCTCTTTTAATTCGTTTAGACCAGTTTCAATTGCCGACTTCTTATCTGCAGGGATCTTATCTCCAAACTCATTTAATTGTTTTTCGCTTTGGAAGATTAATGAATCAGCCTGATTGATTTTATCTGCTTCTTCTTTCATCTTGCGATCTGCATCCGCATTTGCTTCAGCTTCTTCTTTCATACGCTTGATTTCATCGTCATTTAATCCTGATGATGCTTCGATGCGAATGTTTTGACTCTTACCTGTTGCTTTATCCTTTGCAGTTACATGGAGAATTCCATTTGCATCAATATCAAAAATAACTTCGATTTGAGGCACACCACGCGGAGCAGGAGGGATACTATCTAAGTGAAAGCGACCAATTGTTCTATTGTCTTTCGCCATCGGTCTCTCACCTTGTAAGATGTGAATCTCAACAGATGGTTGGTTATCTGATGCCGTTGAAAATACTTCTGACTTTTTAGACGGAATGGTTGTATTGGCTTCAATTAATTTCGTCATCACACCACCCATTGTTTCAATTCCTAGTGATAACGGAGTTACATCAAGTAATAATACATCTTTTACTTCACCCGTTAATACCGCTCCTTGAATTGCAGCACCTAGTGCAACTACTTCATCAGGATTAACACCTTTAGAAGGCTTCTTACCAAAGAACTTCTCAACGATTTCTTGAATGGCAGGGATTCTTGTTGATCCACCTACTAAGATTACTTCATCGATATTTGAAGCAGTCATTTTTGCATCAGCCAATGCTTTCTTACAAGGCTCTAATGTTCTTTGAATTAAAGAATCTGCTAATTGTTCAAATTTAGAACGCGTTAATGTTTTTACTAAGTGTTTTGGAATTCCATCAACTGGCATAATGTAAGGCAAGTTGATTTCTGTTTGAGATGAACTCGATAATTCAATCTTCGCTTTCTCAGCAGCCTCTTTTAAACGCTGCATAGCCATAGGGTCTTTCTTTAGGTCAATTCCTTCATCGTTCTTGAATTCCTGACTTAACCAATCAATAATTACTTGGTCGAAATCATCACCACCTAAGTGTGTATCACCATTTGTTGACTTTACTTCAAATACACCATCACCTAATTCTAAGATAGAAATATCGAATGTACCACCACCTAAATCGAATACTGCAACTTTCGTATCTGTATGTTTTTTATCTAAGCCATAAGCTAATGCAGCAGCAGTTGGTTCATTAATAATTCTTAATACTTTTAATCCTGAAATTTCACCAGCCTCTTTAGTAGCCTGACGTTGTGCATCATTAAAATATGCAGGTACTGTAATTACAGCTTCACTTACTTCATACCCTAAATAATCTTCAGCAGTCTTTTTCATTTTTTGTAAAATCATTGCTGAGATTTCCTGTGGAGTATATAAACGCTCCTCAATTTTTACTCTTGGTGTGTTGTTGTCACCCTTAACAACTTCGTAAGGTACTCTTGAAATTTCGTTTGTCATTTTATCAAATGACTCACCCATGAATCGCTTAATAGATTGAATGGTGTGTTTAGGGTTTGTTATTGCTTGACGCTTTGCAGGGTCTCCTACTTTGCGTTCACCATCCTTAATAAAGGCAACCATTGATGGTGTTGTTCTGCGACCTTCACTATTCGCGATTACTGTAGGCTCACTGCCTTCCATTACAGCAACGCAAGAGTTCGTTGTTCCAAGGTCAATTCCAATTACTTTTCTCATATGTTTGAATTTTTGTTTTAAAAATTTCGCGGCCGTTGGCAATCCGTATGCCATCGGAATTTTCTGTCATAAATCTGACAATTAATCGTCAAATGATTGAATTAAATCTGACAGGGTGACAAATAGTCCTGCAATTTAGTTGAAAAGTCCTGCAGTATATTTACCGTAAAGTAGAGAGTCTTGCGAGGGAGTATTGAACTTCATATTGTAAACAGTACTCGACCAACGGCTAGTAAAAATCCCTTTCCCATTACTAAGGTTGGTGTATTCCGGAATATAATTGACAGTATTACCTGGAGCATTTACCTGAATATAATTGTATAAATCGGGTGTACCAACTGTGAAAATAAAATCAGCTGCGACATAGCCTATTGGTCTGCTTACAGTATTGTCTTTGGGAATACGCTGTTTCAAGTAACTAAAGAAGGAAGATCCATCAACCAAAAAAGTTAGAGACTGTCCGCCGTTCGTATTCGTACTTAAAATATTGTCAAAATAGTAGTCAACGTATTTATCAGTACCTACGGTCGCACCTGGCTTAAACTCTTTGTATTTGAAGCGCATGATTAAACCATACACTTTACCATTCCTTGCACTACCAATTTTAACATTGTATGGATAGTCAGATGCCAGGTTTATTTTCGACGATGGGAAAAGACTTTGCTGACTAATAGTTTCAACAAGATTTGTTGTAGCTATAGTTGTTAATCCCGTTACTTTATTTTTTAGTTCAAAGCGATAGGTCGCATCTGTTTTTAATTTGAAATACGGTTTCAGATTAATGGTCCCATTAATTCGCTCTTGAAGAAATAGCTGATAAAGTCGATGCTTTTCATCAGTAAAAAGTCCTTCTTCTTTCTCTTTACTGAAAGTGGGCTTTAATATTATCGTATCCGTCTGCTGGCTGTTAATTACACTGTAAATTGCGACTTCAACTTCTGAAGTGTCATAGTAAATGCTATCTGTATATTGTGCCATCAATAGCGCATTCCCTTCTCCTAAAAACCCTTTCTGAATACGAACATAATGAACAGTGTCATTTTTATTTAATAATCCGTAAACGATTGGCGTTTCTTTATAATCATCTAAAATATCTAACGAATTATCGCAAGAAGCTATTAGAAAGCCAATTGCTAAACTTAAAATAAAAAAAATGGATTTTTTTTTCATTGGTCAAATTTAGTTAATCTACTTGTAAATCGTTTAGTGAAGGAATAATAAATATATTAGCCTTTTAAATCGATGATTAATCAAATTATTGCTGGTGTAGGTTTAGGATTGTTAATGGCCATTATGCTTGGGCCTGTATTTTTTATGTTGATTAACATCAGCATTAAAAATGGCTTTCGTTCAGCATTTTATTTTGCATTAGGCGTTGTTTTAAGCGATGGTTTTTACATTTCGATTATTGAATTCAGTAAATCAATAGTAGGGCTTATTGATAGTCATCGTCATTGGGTGGCAATGGTAGGTGGAGTTTTGTTGATTGGGTTTGGTATTTCATCCATAGTAGCTAAGGTGACGGACCCCAAAGATATTGTAGTTAAAAGCGATGTTAGTCGTAAAGACTTGTTTTTAGAGGTGATTAAAGGATTTGTGATGAATGCCTTAAATCCTTTTGTTTTATTTTTCTGGATAGGCGTAAGTACGACATTAGTTGTTAATAAGTCTGAAAACTCATTAGATTCTTTCGTGTTTTTTAGTGGCACACTAGTAACCATTTTTTTAACGGATTTACTCAAAGGAGCATTGGCTATTAATCTGAAAAAAATTATGACTGTGCGCTTTATTTCACTCTTAAATAAGATATCAGGCGTTGGATTAATTGCTTTTGGATGCCGTTTGATTTTTTTGCTTTGGAAGGGACAAATTTGAAAGTAAACTGTAAGGTTTCGCCAAATATTTATCAACTTAATTTGTATTGCATCCGTTAGAGCTTTAAATTTATCAATCTACTCATAGTTTTTTTTGGATTTATTTACCCATTATTTTTTGCCTTTGGCGGAATTTAATACGTGAATTCGAATGGATTATAGTAGATTGTGTCATCTAATAAAAAATGAATACCGAGATATTAAAAGACACGGCTCCTGAGCTAAAAGCATTACTTGAAAAGTATGTTAATGTTGCATCTGACAAATCAAAAGTCATGATGACAACAACGACTTTTAATATTCTTAATTTTGATCAGCATTCAATAGATGCTGTGGTTAATCTGAAAAAGATAAACGATATTCGCTTTGTAAATAAATTTCAAGAGGCAATTAATGAAAAACTACCCATTGGAGGTGTTTACATTGGCTGTGTTGAAACACATGAGCAAAGAACACTTCGTATAAAAAAGAAATTTCCACCAGTTGTATCGCAAATGTATCAGCTTGGTGATTTTGTATTCAAAAGAGTATGTCCTAAGTTACCGCTTCTAAAGAAATTATATTTCTTTCTTACCGATGGTAGAAACCGGGCAATGTCGAAAGCAGAAGCATTAGGACGATTATGTTCATGTGGTTTCAGAATTTTAGAAATCAAGGAAATTAATAATAAACTTTATTTTGTTGGTCAGAAAGATAAGGCTCCCGTTTATGATTTAAATCCGTCTTATGGACCTTTATTCGCCATGAGAAGAGTAGGTAAGGATGGAAAAATAATAAACGTATATAAGTTTCGTACCATGTATCCGTATGCTGAATATTTACAGGAATATATTTACGAAACGAATAATTTAACAGAAGGCGGTAAGTTCGCCGATGACTTTAGAATTACTCGATGGGGGGCATTTCTACGAAAATGCTGGTTGGATGAATTGCCAATGATTTATAACCTTTTAAAGGGTGATTTGAAAATAGTCGGTGTTCGTCCTTTAAGTCGTCATTATTATTCTCTTTACACTAAAGAGTTGCAGGAAAAAAGAAAAGATTCAAAGCCAGGTTTACTGCCTCCTTTTTATGTAGACATGCCTAAAACTTTAGAAGAGATTATTAATTCAGAATTGAAGTATTTAAAAGAATATGAGAAGGCTCCAATGAAAACAGATTTTCAATATTTCTGGGCTATTCTCAATAGTATTTTTATTAAAAAGGCACGAAGTAATTAATCCTTTTTTTCTTGTAGTTTTTCTTTCAAATGGTAAATCGTAATGAATGCCATTAATATTAATGGAGAAAGAAAAAGATCTTCTAGGTAATGAGCTAGTCCAGCACTTAAGCGATAATCGACTTTAAAATTGTAAAGGGTGAGAAATACAAAACTTAGTCCCATGTAAATTAAATATGTTACGACTAATATTTTTCCTAAGTATTTATCTCTAGAATGTAATACTAAAATTAAGTAGCAAAGTACAATATAGATCAAGCTAAAAAAAATCGATGATTGTAGTTTGGGTGATAAATGAAAGCTGGCTAAATTGCTAACTTCATTCGTGTAATTGGTGATTTCAGTTTTGGGGTATTTGTTTAAAAACTGAAATCCTTTTTGACTAATCACTAATAATTTGTCTTCTCTTTTCCATCCAAAAAACAATAGTACAAACAATGTTAAACCAGCAAGAATGTTATTGAAAGGCTTTGATAAACGAATCATTTTTTCAATGTAGCTAAACGGTTTACCCAAATGATCCATAGTCCGAAAATTATTCCGTAAACAATGACTACAAACGTGTAATGATGATTAAACTCTAAATAAGCTGGATTATAAAACTGTATCAAAGCTAAAGAAGCTGCTCGGATAAAGTTTGAAATGTGAATGATGATAATGCCAAGAGGAATAAACCATAATTTCTTCTTTGTGCCGCCAGGGAAACAAAGAACAAATCCTGCAAAGAGGGCAAAAAGTTCTAGTCCATTACAAGGATTTCCAACGCCTACCATTCGCTTCGTATTAATATCAATTAAAAATTGATGATTGCCCGGTTCAATCGATGTAGAATATCCGAATAATTTTAAAAACACACTGGCGTCAAAAGCAACTCGATGATTAAGCCAATCATTTACTCCTGATTGAGAAATGACATAGTCGTTAAAAATAAACCATCCAACATAAAGCAGAATGGCTTTAATTATAAAAACAATAACGATTTTATATTGAGAATTGAAAATGTCGACTTTCATAATGGGTAAAAATAAAAAAAGGTCAACAAATGCTGACCTTTTTTATTTTCTTTTTAAAGAATTACTTCTCTTTTCTCTTGTCGTTAATTTTTTTGATGCCATATCCAGCACCAGCTACTAATAAAGCGCTTAATCCACCATCGATAGGTACATTAGGGTTACAGCTTTGAGCAAAAAGAGGAGATGAAGCTAATACCATTAATCCGATTAAAGGTAACGCGAGTAGAATTTTATTTTTCATAGTTAAATAATTTTTCATGCTTTATCTAACAAATATAGGGCGCGAAAAATCACGATGCAAGAAAAATCTTCTTTTTTTTAGGGTCTAATTAAAAATGACCTGGTTTTAAGTAGCGAGGGCGGGGCTCGAACCCGCGACCTCAGCATTATGAGTGCTGCGCTCTAACCAACTGAGCTACCTCGCCAAAAGGGATTTTAGAGGTGCAAATGTATTAAAAAATGTCAAACCAAATAGGGTAGTGTCATTTTTTAGGTTCATGTGATTGAAAATGTGCTTAAAAATTTGTTTTAAGTCGCATGTTTTATGTAAATTAGTCAGTTATAATCAAGTTTGAATTTCTTTTAATTGAAAGAAATCCATTAAACAATAAACTTATGTCTTACTTCTTCAACAAAAACTTTTTTTGTTTATCGCTCCTGATTTGTTTTTTTGCGCTAAATGGTTTTTCACAATCGTTATCAACTTATCAGTTTACAAGTTCGACGAGTACATTTAGTCTCATTACTGGTGGTACATTATTGGGTAAGACTACAGCGAGTACAGGTAATGTCCCATCTTTAGATAAGGCCGTTTATAACCTTCCAGCAGGTACGATTCCATTTACATTTAAATTTGAAAACAACTCCTATACAGGAATGAATGTTAGTTCAAATGGATTTATAACATTTGGATCTCTAGCACCAAGTTCTTCATTAAATCTACCCTTGTCAGATAACTCAGCATTTGGAGGTGTTTTATCACCAATGGCGAACGATTTAAACGGGTTCTATAATTCAGTTGATACCACAAAAAACTCTGAGATTAGATATCAGGTTTTAGGAGCTTCACCTAATAGAGTATTTGTTGTTCAATGGAAATTTATGCGACCATGGTCTAGTGCAACTACATTAGTGAATTATCTGAATTTTCAAGTAAAGTTGTATGAAACATCAAATGCTATTGAATTCTGCTACGGAAATGTGGGTACAGGATTTTCTACGAGTGCGGCTGGTAACAAAATGCAGGTAGGCTTGAGAGGAGTTAATAATACATTTCCTACAAATGTGATGAATAGGAGTGTTGTTTCAGGTACACAAACCAGCTGGCTAAATTCGGTTGCAGGAACAGCTAATACTTCTGATTGCAATATTGGTAGCACATTAAATCCTAATAATGTTGTTTTTCGATTTGCACCCCCTTCTTGTCCTCCCCCTTCTGGAATTTCGGCAACTTATGTAACAAAAACGACAGCAATCATCGGTTGGTCGCCAGCGGTTTCTGCATTAAAATACAAAGTTGAATATGGTGTTAGCGGATTTACATTAGGTAGTGGTACAAAGACAGAGGTGACAACTAATTATATTAATTTATCTGGATTGTCAGCTCAAACTTCCTATCAGATTTATATCCGACAATTTTGTAGTTTGACAGATTCTAGTTCAATGCAAAGTTTCACATTTACTACCGGTGCTAATGGGGAAGACTGTTTAACTGCTGCTTCGCTTTCTTTGCAAAATGCTCCAACAACCGTATCATACGTAAATGCAAGTTCAGGAGTGTCGCTTAATGCACCTAATAATATTTGTTCTGACTCTATTGGGAAAGTGGGTGATGATGATGTTTGGTACAAGTTTGTCGCACCTTCAACTGCTAATTCCAAAATTGTTGTAACAACACAAGCCGGAACAATTAACGATTGGGTTATGGAACTATGGACTGATTGTCCAAATTCAAATGTTAATGCATACCGTTGTGCTGATGATGTTAACGGTTTTATGCCTGAAATTTCGTTGTGTCAAAATGAGTATACACCAGGTGCAACCTATTATGTCAGAATATGGACTTATTCACGTGGAGTAAGTGGAACTTGTGGAGTTGCGGTATATACAACAACTGCATGTCCGCTACCTCCTTCAAACGATGATTGTGCAACTTCAACATATATTTCTGTTACCCCTCCACAATCATGTCCTGCAAGTGCGCAAACTTTTACCAATGTTAATGCA
>JBDKGQ010000028.1:0-8825 GCA_039798145.1 Bacteroidota bacterium | reverse complement strand
ACAAGGAACTTGATATTCTCCTGCAGGAAATTTCTTCGTATAAGAACCAGGAATAACAACAGATCGAGAAGGAACAACACCCTTATATTCGATAGGTGCCTCACCTGACACATCAATAATCTTTGTCGACATCGTAAGTACCACGTTAGCACCTAGCACAGCTTCTTTCTCTACACGAACTCCTTCAACAACTATTGATCGTGAACCTAAAAAACATCCATCTTCTATAATTACTGGTGCTGCCTGAACAGGTTCTAACACCCCGCCTATACCCACTCCACCGCTTAGATGAACATTCTTACCTATCTGAGCACATGAGCCCACGGTAGCCCAGGTATCGACCATCGTCCCTGCATCAACGTAACCTGCATCAACGTAAGCACCTATGTTTACATAAGAGGGCATCATAATAACACCAGGCGATAAATAACTTCCATAGCGAGCAATTGCATGAGGAACAACACGCACACCCTGCGCAGCGTAATTATTTTTAAGAGGAATTTTATCATGAAATTCAAAAGGACCAACTTCAATGGTTTCCATTTTCATGATTGGGAAATACATAATAACTGCTTTCTTAATCCAATCGTTTACCTGCCATCCATCCTGAACAGGCTCCGCCACTCTGATTTTTCCTTCGTTCAATAAGGCAACCACACTTTTTACCGCATCTTGCGCTTCCTGTTGCTGAAGTAGATCACGGTTCTCCCAAGTATTCTCAATTATCGCTTGTATTTCTTTCATTTGTCTTGATTAGTAAAGTGGCGCAAAGTTATAAATAAGAACAGAACTTATTACCTTTGCAACATGGGAAGAATTATGGCCATTGATTATGGAAGCAAGAGAACAGGATTGGCTGTAACGGACCCCTTAAAAATTGTTGCAAGTCCGTTGGATACAATCGCAACCCATTTGCTGGTAGACTTTCTAAAAGGCTATTTGGCAAAGGAAGAAGTGGAAAGTATCGTCATCGGTGATCCTCGTCGATTGAATGGCCAAATGTCGGAGACTACCCACCTGACCAACCAGTTTGTAAACAAATTAAAAAAAGAAATTCCGACCATTAAAATAGTTCGAATGGATGAACGCTTCACCTCTAAAATTGCAGAGAAAAGTGTTTTGACCATGGGGCTACCGAAGATGAAGCGACAAGATAAGTCGCTGATAGATAAGGTAAGTGCCACGATTATTTTACAAGATTATTTAAATACAATTGCTTAATAAAAGATTATGATTTACCCTATCGTTGCATACGGAGACCCGATTTTAAGAAAAGTAGCAGAACCTATTTCAGCCGATTATCCGAAGCTAAATGAGATTATTCAAAACATGTTTGATACCATGCGCCGCAGTAACGGAATCGGATTAGCAGCCCCTCAAATAGGCCTTTCGATCCGACTTTTTGTGGTTGATGCTACGCCTTATGAAAACGACGAGCGTGACCTTGATGGGTTCAAGCAGGTTTTTATCAATGCTCAGATTTTAGAAGAAGAGGGTAAAAAATGGAAATGTTCTGAAGGATGTTTAAGCATTCCGGGAATTCGGGAAGATGTAGATAGAAATCCGAATATAACAGTTCGTTATATGGATGAGAACTTTGTAGAGCATACAGAGTCCTATACAGGCATGCGCGCAAGAATCATCCAGCATGAATACGATCATATTGAAGGTGTTTTGATGACAGATAGACTTACTCCGATTAAAAAGCAATTATTGAAAGGACGTTTGAACGATATTATGAAAGGCCGTACTGATGCTGATTATAAGATGCGTTTTTACAAGAAGTAATCAATGAATCGCGATAAAATTTTCCTGGTTGGTTTTTCTGGTGCTGGCAAGTCTACATTAGGTAAACAACTTGCTGAAAAGTTAAACTATGACTTTTTTGATATTGATGAATTGATTGAGCAGAGTGAAGGTATTTCTATTAGTACCATTTTTGAAAAAAAGGGAGAAATAGCATTTCGTAAAATAGAAAACATTGTATTGACGAAAACCATGTTTTTTCCTAAAACAGTCATTGCTTGTGGGGGCGGTACTCCTTGCTTTCATGATAATATGGATTTCATGCTAAAACAAGGAACAGTCATTTATCTTAAAGTTACTGAAGAAGAACTAGGAACTCGAATTCAGAATAGTGATACACCAAGACCTCTTTTCAGTGATTCGAAAGAATATGAAAAATCAGTTCGAAGAATCAAGATAATGTTAGAAGAGCGCAAAAAGGATTATCAGCGTGCGCATATCACCATAGAAAATTCAAATAAGGATACTGAAGCTTTAGATAAAATTTTAAAAGCATTATAGCACTTACCACTCTTTTTCAGGCTTCCCACCTGTTGCATCAAACTTCTTAGCATTTTTCTTTTGCAACTTCTGCTCTTGATTCTTTAAAGCTTGTAACATACGTTCAGCTTCTTCTTTAGAAATTTTAGGCTGTGCTTGCTGCTTCTGTTGTTGCTGTTGCTGTTGTTGTTGCTGTTGATCTTTTTTCTGATCTTGATTTTTATTTTGCTGCTGCTGCTGTTGTTGCTGTTGTTGTTGTTGCTGCTGATCTTTTTTCTGATCCTGATTTTTATTCTGCTTATTATTTTTGTTTTGTTGCGCTTTCAACTTTGTTAAAGCATACGCTAAATTATAACGAGCATCTTCATCATTAGGATTTTGTCGTAAGGCCATTTTATAGGCATCGACACTTTCCTGATACTTTTCTGCTTTCAAATACGTATTTCCCAAGTTATAATATGCCTTCGATTGCTCAATAGCATCTTTAGTTGTTCCAGCAGACTGCATGTATTGCTTGCCTGCCTCTTCCATATTATCTTGCTTGTAATAGGCATTACCTAAATTGTAATTTCCAGCAAAGCTTTTAGGGTCGGAAGATACAGCCGACTTATAATCGATCTCTGCATCTTTGAACTTCTTATTGTTATAAGCACCATTACCACGACGAATAGTAGAATTAGCATTTTGTGCCTGCGACCATAAATGCATTGAAACGAAAATCAAACAAACAATAATTCTCATAAGTCCTGCTTTTTATTTTCTCCAAATAAATTCCATTTTGCAACTACTTTACTCTTGTTTTCTCCAATGATAAAATCAATGATAAATAAGAACAATGCGATTGCAAGAAAGAACTGAAATTGGTTTTCAAAACTTGTATACATTTTTGCTTTGAATTCTTTTTTATCCAAAGCACTTAATTCTTTTAACACGATTGATAATCCATCATCACTATTGGTAGCGTGAATAAACTTTCCCTTCCCTGCTTCAGCAATATCCTCAAGCATCACACTATTCAACTTTGTCATAATAGTTTGTCCTGAGTTATCCTGACGATAACCCACCTTGGCCCCATTACTATAAATCGGAATTGGAGTACCCTGCTCCGAGCCCATTCCAATAGTATAAACTTTTACACCTTGTTCACTAGCCGATTTCGCTGCTTCAATTGCATCATCTTCGTGATTTTCTCCATCCGTAATAATCACTATTGCACTGTTCTTCTTTATTGTATCTGTAAAAGAAGTTGTTGCAAGATCGATGGCAGCACCAATAGCAGTTCCTTGTGTAGGAACGATATCCGTATTTATTTGAGTTAAAAATAATTTTGCTGCACCGTAATCTGTGGTGATTGGCAATTGCGTATAAGCATCACCAGCAAAAACAACAATACCAACTCGATCCCCTTCTAGCTTATCTATCAATCGACTTATTGCCTGCTTAGCACGCTCTAATCGATTAGGCATTAAATCCTCAGCAAGCATACTATTTGAAACATCTAAACAAATAATAATATCTGAACCTTTACGCTTTACTTCTTCTAGCTTTGATCCAATTAATGGTCCGCATAAACCGATAATTAATGAAATAAAAGCAACCCATCTAATCCAGAATTTCAAGGTAGGACGTGTAAGGCTAACTTCTGGAAACAGATTGTTGATGATTTCCATTTTACCAAAACGAGCTAACGCTTTTTTCTTCCAGCGAATGAACATCCAGAACAACACTACTAACAGTAATGCTGTAACGAAAAGATAAATCATCTCAGGGTTTTGAAATCGAAACATGGCTATGGTAAACTTTTCAATAAGGTATAACGAAGAATTAATTCACAGAAGATAAGTGCAAATGCAATTAGTGCAAATGGCAAATACTCTTCGGTATAACGATTGAACTCTGTCACTTCAATTTTTGATTTTTCAAGTCGGTCAATTTCACGAAATACATTTTCAAGTGCTTTATTACCGGTGGCTCTAAAGTATTTACCATCGGTATTTTGTGCTACCTGAGTTAATAGTGCCTCATCAATTTGGACTTCCATATTTTGATATTGAATTCCGAATGGAGTTTTAAAAGGATATGGTGCCATTCCTTTTGTTCCAACACCAATTGAATATACGCGCACATCAAATGCTTTTGCAATTTCTCCAGCGGTTGAAGGCGGAATTGCTCCTGAATTATTTACTCCATCAGTAATTAAAACCACTACTTTACTTTTAGTTTTAGCATCCTTCACACGACTAATTGCTGTTGCTAATCCCTCACCGATGGCAGTACCATCTACCAGCATACCTGGCTGAACATCTTTTAATACATTACGAAGAACAGAATGATCAGAAGTGATTGGACACTGCGTAAAACTTTCTCCGGAAAAAATCACTAAACCAATTAAATCATTCGGACGGCCATCAATAAATTGCTGCGCTACTTTCTTTGCTGATTCGATACGATTAGGTTTAAAATCCTCTGCAAGCATACTCGCAGAAATATCCAACGCAATAACAATCGAAATTCCTTCTGTAGTTACGTTAGAAGAGCTTGAAGAAGATTGTGGTCGAGCTAAAGCAATTACTAAAAACACAAATGCGAACAAACGACAAAACAAAGGCAGATTAATAATTCTGCTCTTCCATGTTGGAGGAATTCGAGCGAAAGAATCTGTGCTACTAATCTGAATTGTTGGCGCTTTAAATCGCTTGAACTTCCAGAAGTAAATAGTTAATATTGGAATTATCAATAAAAACCAAAAACATTCAGGATTTTTAAATTGATAAAAATGCTCTTGCCACCAACTCATGCTTCCCCTCCTTTTTGATTCGACATTTCTTTTTCAGCAGCAGGTGTTGTTGCCTCAACAAAGTGAACAGCATTAGTAAAACTTAATTCGTGTTCTGACATATGCGGAACAGCCTTCGCAAATTTTACTAAATCCGCCAGACGTAATAGATAAACTAATTTATCATTCTCTGCAGCATCAATCTGTTTTATAAATGCATGTTCTAATATTTCATCAGAAGTGAATTCCAAAGCAGGAATCATCCAACGATTTTGAATATATGCACGAACAATCTCTGTTAATTCAGAATAATACAATTTAACATCACCTTGTTGCCAAATCTCTTTCTTCTTTAATTGTTCGAAACTTTCCATTGCAATCATATAGGCAGACTGCTTCGGCGCGACAATTACTTTAGCAGCATCGTCGAGTTGTTTTGCTTTTTTCAAATAACGAACAATCAACCAAACAACAATGGCTAATGCAATAACTCCTAATGCAACTAATCCAATAAACATCCAATCATAGGGAACATCTTGAATAGGATGAATATCTTTTATCGCTTTGGTGGTATCAACCGGCATTAAAAAAACTTTTACTGATAATGGATCGGTATAAACTTTAGCCATTGTATTTCTTACTTTATAATCGATGGTAAATCCAGGTATCACAAAAATTCCTGTATCAAAAGCCATCAGTGTTACTTTCTGACTTCGCAATAACATCGTATTGTCTTCAACAGGAATGGTATCTAAGCCTTCATTCTTTACCACTTCTAACATTCCTATACTATCAGAGAAAAATGGCCAATCAATTTTTATATCTTTTGGTTGAGTGATTGAAAGTTCTAAAACGAAAGGTTGTCCAACCACCACAATATTAGTATCGAGCTTAGCAGTAGCTACAACACCTTGTGCATGACTCAAATTACTTAATAGCGTAAGACATGCAATCAAAAAAAGATTTTTTATCAGTTGCTTCATCGCTGCTTAAATAAATTCATTAATGGTTTTACATACGATTGATCAGTACGGATTGCTACATGATCAACACCTGATTTATTCAGTAACTCACTTGTTAAACGTGCTGATTGCTGAAAGTACAAACGGTAATTATTTCGAACATTTGAATCCGAAGTATCCATCACCGAAACAAATCCGGTTTCTGCATCTTTAAATCGCACTAAGCCAACATCAGGCATTTCTTCCTCTCGCGGATCTACAATGCGAAGTGCCGCAAGGTCATGTTTCTTTGAAGCCACTTTAATGGCATCATCAAATCCTGAATCCATAAAATCAGAAATCACAAAAGCAATACAACGCTTCTTGATCATATTATTCAAATACTTTAAAGCAAGACTAATATCAGTTCCTTTAGACTCAGGCTTGAAATTAATCAGCTCACGAATAATTCTTAAAATATGCGACTTCCCTTTTTTAGGAGGAATGTACTTTTCAATCTTATCAGAGAAGAAAATCACTCCAGCTTTATCATTGTTCTGAATAGCAGAGAAAGCAATAGTAGCCGTTAACTCTGTTATTAATTCACGCTTGAGCATGGCAGTGCTACCAAACATTCCTGACTCACTCACATCCACCAATAACATTACAGTAAGCTCGCGTTCTTCTTCAAAAACTTTCACATACGGATTTCCGAATCGTGCAGTAACGTTCCAGTCGATATTTCTCACATCATCACCTTCTACGTACTCACGAACTTCGCTAAACGCCATACCACGTCCTTTAAACGCAGAGTGATACTCACCAGAAAAAATCTGAGAGGACAATCCCTTCGTTTTAATTTCGATTTTACGAACGCGTTTTAAAAGCTCAGCAGAATCCATTTATAAATCTTAAGGGACTTCAACAATATTTAATACTTCGTTGATCACATCATCAGTCGTGATATTCTCTGCTTCCGCTTCATATGTTAATCCGATACGATGACGCATTACATCATGACAAATAGCACGAACATCTTCTGGAATTACATAACCTCTGCGCTTAATAAATGCATAGGCTTTCGCTGCTAATGCTAAGTTAATACTCGCACGAGGAGAACCTCCATAACTAATCATACTTTCTAGCTTTCGCAAGTTGCTTTCCTTAGGGAAACGTGTAGCGAAAACGATATCTAAAATATACTTTTCAATTTTTTCATCCATGTAAACATCGCGTACAGCATTGCGTGCTTTCACGATCGTTTCCGCTTGAATGATCGGATTTATTTTAGGAAACTCCTGAGCGATATTTTGACGGATGATTAATTTCTCTTCTTCTTTCGTTGGATATTTAATTACCACCTTTAACATGAAACGGTCTAACTGCGCTTCAGGCAATGGATACGTTCCTTCTTGCTCAATTGGATTTTGTGTTGCAAGTACTAAAAATGGCTCTGGTAATTTAAACGTCTCATCACCGATAGTCACTTGACGCTCTTGCATAGCTTCCAGTAACGCACTTTGCACTTTCGCAGGAGCACGATTAATTTCATCGGCCAAAATAAAGTTTGCGAATAATGGTCCTTTACGAACTGTAAACTGCTCTTGCTTTTGATTATAAATCATAGTACCTACTAAATCGGCAGGTAACAAATCAGGAGTAAATTGCAATCGACTAAACTTAGCTTGAATAGCTGAAGAAAGCGATTTAATAGCTAACGTTTTTGCAAGTCCGGGAACACCTTCTAAGAGTAAATGTCCGTTAGAAAGCAATCCGATTAAAAGTCGATCGAGCATGTATTTCTGCCCAACGATTACTTTACCTAACTCTAAATTCAGCAATTCAATGAAAGCACTTTCTTGTTGAATCTTTTCGTTAATCTCACGAATATCCATAAATTTTTCAGTTAAAATTTCGAGACACAATATTAGTCCATTCGACTATGAAAAATCAATAGTCTAAAAGGAGTTATGCGTTAATTTGATGTTAAAAACTTTAACTACTCTACACGCACTCGCGGATCTAAAAAAGCATAGAGTAAATCGACCAGCCAATTAATCAAAACAAAGAAAACAGAGACCATAATAACAGCACCCATTACAACGGGAAAATCATAGTGCTCTAACGCATCCACCGTTACTTTTCCTACCCCTTTCCAACCAAAAATATATTCTATAAATACTGCTCCTGCCAGCAAAGAACCAAACCAACCTGATATAGCTGTTATCACAGGATTTAATGCATTACGCAGGGCATGTTTATATAATACACTTCGATAGGACAGTCCCTTTGCTTTAGCTGTTCGTACATAGTCGGTACTGATAGCATCCAACATAGAGCTTCGCGTAAGCTGAACGATTACCGCTAACGGACGAATACCTAAAGTAAATGCTGGCAAAATGATATTCTTTAAATTTAAAATCTCTCCTTCAAACGGATCAATTTCATACAGACTTCCTGTCATGCTTAAGCCTGTCCAATCACTCAATACAAATCCGAAAAACCAGGCTATTAATATACCTGCAAAAAATGAGGGCACTGACATACCAAGAATACTGATTATTAAATTTAAATAATCGGGCCATTGCTGATATCGCGTTGATGACCATACACCGAGAATAATTCCAATGCAAGCAGCAATAAATAAGGCTACAACAGATAATACCGCAGTGCCAGGCAATGCATCCATTAAAATAACACTGACTAACTCCTGTGATTGATAAGAACGGTTTAAATAGGGCTTTTTAATTATTAACGACTTATGACCTATCGTTAAAACTTTAAGAAAGTCACCATACTTCTCACTACTAGCATATACCCTA
>JBDKGQ010000027.1:0-8586 GCA_039798145.1 Bacteroidota bacterium | reverse complement strand
GTTACTTCGCAAGTTAAAACCGAATATGTTGTTATGCGGACATAACGGAAAAGAGTTTGATTTTCCTTCTTTAAGTCGACGAATGATTATCAACGGAATTGAGCTTCCACCACAATTAGACAATAGCATGAAGAAGCCTTGGGAAGTGCCGCATCTCGATACCATGGAGTTATGGAAGTTTGGCGATTATAAAAACTATACGCCATTAAATCTCTTGGCAAATGTACTAGGCATTCCTAGTCCGAAAGATGATATTGATGGTAGTCAGGTTGGAAACGTTTACTGGAATGAAAATAATTTAGACCGCATTGTTACCTATTGCAGGAAGGATGTTATTACAGTAATGCAAATTTTACTTCGCTTTAAAGGACAAGAATTATTAGATGAGTACGAAGTGAAGTTGGGGAATTGAAATTGAAAATCGGATCATAATTTTTTTTCAAAATAGTCGGGTTACCTTTTTAGGGTTGGAGTATTAACCCTTCCCAACTAAAATCTAATTATATATGATCGTATTAAAATGCTATTTAATAGCTTGTTATTTATTTATCACCTTAGTGATGGGTGTTGCCATTCATTCATTTGGGAAAAAGCCTGAAAAACTTGATCTTAAAATCTGGCTCGCTGCACCTTTTACTGCACCAACATTTATTTTATTTTTTATTTATCAAATTGCTTTTAAGAAAAATTAAAATTAAATTTGTTTAGCAAGCTTGCAGGAGTTTAATTTTTGCTAGTAGTATTATTAAAATTGTATTCCCAATTATTTTTTTAGCATGAAACACTTTCGAAGATTAAAAAGTCAAATTAGAAAACAATGGTTGTTTAGCAAACCATTACAATGGCCCAAGTATGTACACAATCTTTTAAAGAACGGATTGAAAGCTAATAATTATAAATTTTTAGAAAATGAAGAAACAAATTTTATTACTTACGATATTGGCCTAAGAGGGAATGGGGCAGCTAAATTTGATTATTATCATGACGCAGGAACTTATGTTATACGCTGTGTGATTAATGTTTGTATTCCAGAAATTAAAATACGTGATGCTATGATTATGGTAAGCCATTTGAACAACAGGCTACACTTTAATAATGTTTATGTGCATCCTGAAAGTAATTCAGTTGTTCTAATTTCTAAAATCGACTTAGCGACCGTGGTAGCGTTTCCGGACGAATTATTTAATTTAATCTACCAAACAGAAAATGACTGTGCTTTTTGTTTTGAAACTTTTGAAAAATTAATCAAATCTGACGAAGATCCAATTTTTATTATTGCAGAAGTCATCGAGCGAATGAAACAGAAAAATCAAAATCAAGAAAATACAGCAGAATAAAATTTACTTGTAAAGAACTAATTCCATTTTGTCTTTATTCAACTCCCATTTCTTAAACTTATCCAAAAAGCTTTTACCACAAAGTAAAGAGCCGTTCTTTAAAACTGCAATGGTCACATTGTTTACAGTATAATTGCCAATGGTGATTTTATTCACCTTTAAAATTTGTCCTGTAACAGTTTTATTATCGGCTAGTTCATATTCTTTCTCACCAATGTAGTCAGCTCTCTTAATGGTTCCATTTAAAAGCAACTCTCGTTCAGTGTCGCTATCAATGGTTAAATCAGTAGCTCCTGTATCAAATAAATAATAACGTGATACACCGTCGATAGAAATTTTTATTTTAAAACCTTTGCCTAAATAGTCTGTCAGTTGAACGTTCGATGATTTTCCGCCACCAATTATATCCTCAGGAACATAGGCGTTCTTACTTTCCGATGTGCTCTTTTTGATGCCACCATTAAAAACTTCTGTTACACATGGTAGAGCAATTTCATTGTAAATAGGACTATTTTCATTTTCGATTTCTTTTAAGTCTTTGTAGGTGTACCCTGACTTAAACAACTTTTCAATAGCACAACTGCAGTATTGATTAGCCATTTCTTCGGTCCAGATTTCTTTTGCTTCTGGATCACTCATTAATTCCAATACACAGTTCTTTATTCCAGATTGAATTGTCAAATCAGAATTATTTCCTTTTTCAAATGTATAGTTGTCCGAAATTTTAT
Organism: Bacteroidota bacterium; assembly: GCA_039798145.1. Lineage (GTDB taxonomy): Bacteria > Bacteroidota > Bacteroidia > AKYH767-A > OLB10 > CAINEC01. The sequence goes on along the minus strand of JBDKGQ010000027.1, from coordinate 6,521 downwards.
AGTTGCCATCCAAACATCCCATCAAGATTTTAAAATTCTCATCTTTCATGAATAAGTCTGTCATTTTATTTTCTTTGGCCGCCTCTTGCATCTCCCAACTGTTAATCTCCGGAATCAATTTGTCGCACACACATGAGCAATACTTTTCAGTTTCAATTTCTATCCCGTTGAAATTCATCAACTTCTTATCTGCTCCTTTTGCACACGACTTAATAAAATCACTTCGTTTGCCCAATACCACCCCATCTTTTGTCAATACATTTTGAGCGCTCGAATTCAAGAATAGGAATGTGATTATTACGGCTAAGATGGAACGCTTCATTGGTTGATAGGATTTTAGATTGGATTGACTACAAACTTCAATTTTAATCGGCAATTAAGCAAATCAAAAACCTTATGTAGTTGATTAGTTGAAATTTAGATTGTATAGTGATGAAATTGATAGGGAATATGTTCGCTATAAAAGTACGTATACCAGCGGTTTTAATCTACTGAAAAACAAGGGTCTAACGCTAATCTCGTACATACCCATATGATGATCTCCAATAAAATACTATCATTTCTTCCCGATTTTCTTTCGTAGCTTACTGACATTTATTACTTTTGCACCCCTTACACCCTCGTGTAAATTAAATGTTGAAAAGTGGCTACGCACAATAAAGATTTAATCGTTAAGTTCATCAGCTTACCTGCTGGAATTCATGAATTTAACTTTCACATTGGGGATGAGTTCTTTGAGCAGTATCCGAATAGTCTTATTCACAAAGCGAACGTGGAAGTTGATGTAGTATTACATAAATCAACAACTATGGAGCTGGACATTGAAATAAATGGAGAGGTAGAGGTGGAATGTGGCCGATGTCTCGAAAATTTCACAATGCCTGTGAATGCACATCAGCATCTTTTAATTCGAATGGTTGAAAGTCCGAATTCCGAAGATGATGATATCGATACAATACATATTGCAAATTCAGCAAGTGAGTTGGTTTTAAATAATCATATTTATGACTTTGTCACGCTGGAAGTTCCATATAGTCCTACACACCCCGACATCAATGATGAGCCTGGTTGTGTGAATGAAGCGCTGGATTCTTTATCAGAAAATGAAACAGAAGAAAGTAAAGAAGAAGTAAAGGACGAACGTTGGAGCGCACTAAAAGATATAAAATTGAATTAACTAATTAATAATTAAGTACTATGCCAAATCCTAAGCATAAACACTCGAAATCAAGAAGAGACAAACGCAGAACGCACTATAAGGCGACTGCTCCTACAATTGCAGTTGATGCAACTACAGGTGAAGCACATCTTTACCACCGTGCTTACTGGTACGAAGGTAAATTAATGTACAAAGGTAAAGTAGTAATGGAGCGCGGAGCTTAATTACAACAATAGCTTTATCAATAAAATTTAAATTTCTTCAAAGGAAAATTGTTCAACATGAAGATTGGTGTTGATATCATGGGTGGGGATTATGCCCCACTTGAGATTACGAAAGGAGTCATCGAAGCACTACCTCACTTAGGGGCAGGTGTTGAGTTGGTTTTGTTCGGCGATATCGCTGCTATCACTCAACAATTTAATGAAGCAGGAGCTGATATTTCGAAAGTCTCTATTGTTCCAACTACAGAGGTGATCGGAATGGACGAACATCCAACAAAAGCCATTACACAAAAGCAAGATTCAAGTATTTCCCGCGGATTCGAATATCTGAAGCGTGGTGAAATAGATGCATTTTGTGGAGCTGGTAACAGCGGTGCAATGATGGTTGGTGCAATGTTTAGTGTTAAAACTATTCCTGGTGTTTTACGTCCTGCAGTATGTTCTGTCCTGCCTAAAGAAGATGGTCCTTGGGGCGTTTTCTTAGATGTAGGTTTGAATGCAGACTGCAAACCTGAAATGCTTCAGCAATTTGGTGTTCTTGGTAGCTTATACCTTGAGCACGTTCACGGATTTAAAAGTCCGAAAGTTGGATTGATGAACATCGGAGAAGAAGAAGAAAAAGGAAGTGTGCTCACACAAGCAACACATCAATTGCTTAAAACGACAAAAGACATTCACTTTGTTGGTAATGTGGAAGGTCGTGATTTGTTTAACGATAAAGCAGATGTGATTGTATGCGATGGCTTCACAGGTAATGTGATTCTAAAGCTTGCTGAGTCATTCTATAATTTAATTCAGAAGCGTTCAATTACTGATTCGTATTTCGAACGTTTCAATTATGAAAATTACGGAGGTACGCCGGTGTTAGGTTTGAATGCTCCTGTAATTATTGCTCACGGAATTTCTAATGCCCGTGCAGTAAAAAACATGATTCACATTACTGAAAAAGTAACAGCTGCTCGCTTGACAGAAAAAATTGCACAGGCGATGCAAGAAAGTATTGCTCATTAAAATATGACTAAAATAACAGCTGCAATAACTGCCGTAAACGCATGGGTTCCTGATTATCTTCTAACTAATAAAGTGTTAGAAACGATGATCGACACAACAGATGAATGGATTACTTCGCGAACGGGAATTAAAGAGCGTCATATTTTAAAAACACCTGGAGAAGCTACTTCTGATATCGGTGCAAGAGCAGTGGAAGGTCTTTTAAAAAAGCGTGGTATTTCAGCAGAAGAAATCGATTTGATCATCTGCGCAACTACAACACCTGACATGCAGTTTCCTGCAACAGCAAATATTATTTCAGATAAAGTAGGAGCGAAGAATGCATTTAGTTATGATATTAATGCAGCTTGCTCAGGATTTATTTTTGCATTAGCAACAGGTTCAAAATTTATTGAGACAGGTCAGTATAAAAAAGTGATTGTTGTAGGTGCTGATAAAATGTCATCTATTATTGATTACACCGATCGCGCAACATGTGTGATTTTTGGAGATGGCGGAGGTGCGGTACTGTTAGAGCCTAATACGGAAGGCTACGGAATTTTAGATTCTATTTTAAGAACAGATGGTTCGGGTCGTGCTCATCTACACCAAAAAGCAGGTGGTAGTTTAAAGCCAGCTTCAGCTGAAACAGTTGCTGCAAAAGAACATTATGTTTATCAGGAAGGTCAAACGGTATTTAAATTTGCCGTGACCAATATGGCTGATGTGAGTGCTGAAATCATGGAGCGTAATCATTTAACTTCGGATGATGTTGCATGGTTAATTCCACATCAGGCAAATAAAAGAATTATTGATGCTACCGCTCGACGTATGGGTGTGAGCGATGAAAAAGTAACACTAAATATTGAGCGTTACGGAAACACAACGAATGGAACAATTCCTCTTTGTTTATGGGAATGGGAAAATAAATTCAAAAAAGGAGATAATATTATTATTGCTGCTTTTGGTGGAGGATTTACCTGGGGGTCTATTTGGGTGAATTGGGCGTATTAATTTTAATTCGCTAATCTAAACACTCTTTCCAATTATCCTTTTAAGGTTCAATTTTATTAAAGTCGAATTTTGTAATTTTCTTCAGTTTTGAAGAAAAATTCAATGATTTTGGCCAATTTTTAATCAAAATCTAATCTTTTTATAGCAAAATAGCTTATTTTTGACCACTCATAAAAAACTCCTTCTATGAACAAAAAGGAAATCGAAGAACTTATAAAGTTCGTTTCAAAATCAGGTGTAAGTGAAGTTAGCTTAGAAACTGATTCGGTGAAAATCACCATTAAAAATGCAGCTCCAAGAGTGATTGAACAAGTGGTAACAGCTGCTCCAATGATGCAAATGCCAATGCAAGCGGCACCAGCTCCTGCACCAGTTGCGGCAGCACCGGCTCCTGCAGCAGCAGCACCAGCAGCATCAAAAGATGAATCAAAATACATCACTGTAAAAAGTCCTATGATTGGAACTTTCTACCGTGCATCTAGTCCAGATAAACCAAACTTTGTAAACGTTGGTGATGAAATCAAAGCTGGTCAGGTAGTATGTATCATCGAAGCAATGAAATTATTTAATGAAATTGAATCTGAAATTTCAGGAAGAATTGTAAAAGTATTAGTAGATAATTCTTCTCCTGTAGAGTACGATCAGCCTTTGTTCTTAGTTGATCCTAGCTAAGACAATTTGTTTAATCATTAAATAGACATTTATGTTTAAGAAAATATTAATTGCCAATAGAGGCGAGATTGCATTGCGTATTATCCGTACTTGTAAAGAGATGGGCATTCGTACCGTTGCAGTTTACTCTACAGCAGATAAAGAAAGTTTACATGTTCGCTTCGCGGATGAAGCAGTATGTATAGGTCCTCCTCAAAGTCGTGATTCCTATTTAAATATTCCTCGAATTATTGCAGCCGCAGAAATTACGAATGCAGATGCAATTCATCCAGGTTATGGTTTCTTATCAGAGAATTCAAAGTTCTCTGCGATTTGTCAGCAGCACGGAATTAAATTTATTGGAGCTACTCCTGAGCAAATTGATGCAATGGGTGATAAAGCCAATGCAAAGGATACGATGAAGCGCGCAGGTGTTCCAACAATTCCTGGATCAGAAGGTTTGATTTCAGATATTGAAGAAGCAAAAAAGGATGCGAAAGAAATTGGATATCCTGTTATCCTTAAAGCAACTGCCGGTGGTGGTGGAAAAGGGATGCGCATCGTATGGAAAGAGGACGAATTAGAAAAGGCGTTTGATACAGCACGTACAGAAGCAGGTGCAGCCTTCGGCAACGATGGTATGTACATGGAAAAATATATTGAAGAGCCACGTCATATCGAAATTCAGATTGCAGGTGATCAATATGGGAAAGCGTGTCACTTAAGTGAGCGTGACTGTTCTATTCAACGTCGTCATCAAAAATTATTGGAAGAAACTCCTTCTCCATTCATGACAGAAAAACTTCGTCATGAAATGGGTGAAGCGGCTATCAAAGCTACGCTTGCAAGTAACTACGAAGGTGTAGGTACAATCGAGTTCTTAGTTGATAAGCATGGTAAGTTTTATTTCATGGAAATGAATACGCGTATTCAGGTAGAGCATCCAGTTACTGAAGAGGTAATCAATTACGATTTGATTAAAGAGCAAATCAAGATTGCTGCTGGTGTTCCTATTAGTGGAAATAATCATTATCCAACAATGCATGCAATCGAGTGTCGTATTAATGCAGAAGATCCTTATAATGATTTTCGTCCTTCACCAGGTAAGATAACTGTATTGCATCAGCCAGGCGGACATGGAGTGCGTGTCGATTCACATATCTATGCAGGATATACTATTCCTCCATACTATGATTCGATGATTGCAAAATTGATTACGATTGCTCAGACACGTGAAGAAGCAATTCAAACAATGGAAAGAGCATTAAGCGAATTCGTTATTGAAGGTGTTAAAACAACAATTCCTTTTCATCAGCAACTTATGTTGAATGAAGATTTCAGGAAAGGAAATTACACCACTAAGTTTATGGAAACGTTTAAACTGAAATAAAAAAAGTCCCGAGGTAATTCTCGGGACTTTTTGTTTGCTTTCGTTTATGATTCTATAAACTCTACAATACCATTTTCTAAATGGTGAAGACCACCCACAATTCCTATCTGTCCTGATTCAACCATATCACGAATAATTTCACTCTTGTTCATGATATTTTTTATGGTCTCTCCAATATTTGTTTTAGTAACATCAAATACAAATTCGCTATTCTTAGAATCGCAATTTGTATGTTTACCTTTTTCAACTTCAATGGCAACAGCTGGTTGAATTTTATTCAGCAACGTCGTTAAATTTCCTAGTTCAACATGGTCGCAAGCGCCCTTCACCGCGCCACATTGTGTATGTCCTAAAACAACAATCAATTTTGAGCCTGCTACTTTGCATGCAAATTCAATACTGCCGATGATATCATCATTGCAAATATTTCCTGCAATTCTAATTGAGAATATATCGCCTAAGCCCTGATCGAATATTAACTCGGCAGAAGTACGACTATCAATACAAGATAAAATAACTGCAAAGGGCCACTGTCCTTCGCGGGTTTCATTTACTTGTTGTAATAAATTGCGATTGATTTTTAAATTACTTACAAAGCGTTGGTTTCCCTCTTTCAAAAAGGTAAGCGCCTTTTGATGTGTTATGGTTGATTGCGTTTCAAATGTATGTGCTTTCATTATTTTAGTTGGTTGAATTAGTTAATGGTTACGTGACTAGGAACGTTATTTAAGGAATACTTGTTTTTAAGTCCTATGACTTCTACAGTAATATTTTTTTGTGGTGCGATTGTCTTTTCAAAATCGTGAATCAATTCAACAATATCATAGTCGATGTAAAACGATTCAGAAGCATCGATTTTAACTACACTATTTTTCGGTAGCTGGTGAAGCGTTTCTTTTATAGCTGCTTTATTTAAGAAACTTACCTCATGGGCTAATTGAATATTAATAACTTCTCCATCATGATATTTTTGTTTGTCGAAAGAATAGGCAAACTTTAGATTCGATTTCAAAATATAAAATATACTAACTACCATGCCTATACCAACTCCTTTTAACAAGTCCGTAAATACAATAGCAATTACTGTTACTAT
>JBDKGQ010000026.1:0-8610 GCA_039798145.1 Bacteroidota bacterium | reverse complement strand
CCCTTTTCAGGATTCGACCCTATCAATGCTGACCTTATTAAAGATGAACTTTTGAATATCCAAAAGAAAGGGACTACCATTATCCTATCCACACATCGGATGGAAAGTGTCGAAGAACTTTGTACAGACATTGCACTTATAAATAAGTCCAGGCTTATTTTGTCGGGTGCAATTAAAGAGGTTATCAGGAAACATTCCGACAATACATATTCTATAGAATATAAAGGCGACAACTTATCGCATGAATTATCTGAATACAATATAATAAGTGATGATGTTTTTGAAGACAATAGGCGATTATTAGTCAAACTAAATGACGATAACCTTAATCCTCTATTGTCGGCTCTATTAAGTAAAGTAAAAGTAGCCTCTGTTAAAGAAGTGATTCCTTCAATGAATGAGATCTTTGTAAGAACCGTAAAAAACGACATACATGAATAAGATAAAATTAATTATTGCCAGGGAATACCTCACCAGAGTTAAAAAGAAGTCCTTTATAATAATGACTATTCTGGGCCCCATCCTATTTGCTCTTTTAACTTTGATGCCACTTCTTATTCAAAAGTTTTCAGAAAAAGAGACTAATACTATTCTAATTATCGATGAAGCACCCAGCATTTTCACCACTCGTCTGGCTAACACAAAAGAAATTCGATTTATAAATGATAGCGTTTCATTAAAAGAAGCAAAACAGAACTTTAGCAACTACAAAGCTGACGCTATATTATATGTACCTGCCGATTACATTAAAAATGCGCATTTAATTACGTTGATATCTGAAAAGCAATTGGGAATTGAGGTTAAATCTGCCATTGAAGATGTAATTAATCATGAAATTGAAGGAACCCGAATTAAGTCGCTTGGAATAACAGAAGCCCAAATAGAATCTGTTAAAACAGACATTTCCATTAAAACGCAAACACTTTCGGGGAAAGATAACAGCTCAGAGCTGATGACCATTGTCGGTTTCTTTACTGGAGGCCTAATCTACTTTTTCATTATTTTTTATGGAACACAAGTAATGAGGGGAGTAATTGAAGAAAAAACTAATCGAATAATTGAGGTTTTAATTAGTTCTGTAAAGCCTTTCGAGCTAATGATGGGAAAGATATTAGGAATTGCACTGGTTGGTTTAACGCAATTTGCCTTATGGGTAATTCTGACGATTTCAATAACCACTGTAGTTTCGAAGGCATTTTACGACTCGAAATATGACTCACAAAAGATTGAGCAACAAATTCAAAAGACTTCTAACGAAAATATCGATGTTGCTAGTGAAATGCAGAACAATTTAGCCACCATAAACATTCCGTTGGTTTTAGGTTGCTTTATTTTCTATTTTATTGGTGGATACCTCTTATATAGTGCCTTATTTGCTGCTGTCGGGTCGGCAGTGGATAATGAAACCGATACGCAACAATTTATTTTACCAATAACAATTCCGCTGATATTCTCTTTTATTGTAGCTCAAAGCGTAATAAGCAATCCAAATAGTGCCCTCGCCTACTGGTGTTCTTTTATTCCTTTTACTTCACCAGTTGTCATGATAGTGCGTATAGCATTCGGCGTAGTTTGGTATGAATTGGCAATTTCTATGCTTTTGTTAATTGTAGGCTTTGTATTAACTACTTACCTAGCTGGCAGAATTTATCGTATTGGCATTCTGATGTATGGCAAAAAGCCAAGCTATCAAGAAATTAAAAAGTGGATATTCTATAAAGATTGATGAAGCAAGAAATAGCCGTAATAGACTGCGGAACCAACACTTTTAATTTACTTATTGCCTCCATTAATAATAATGGACTTAAAATTCTCATCAAAAAGAAAAGAGTTGTTAAGCTAGCACAAGATTTCGACAACAAAATAATCTGTGATAAAGCTATTATTCGCGCTGAAAATGCGATGGTTTATTTTAAACAAATAATAAACGAATCGAAAATCCATCGTAATTCTGTTTATTGCGTAGGCACATCGGCGATCAGAGAAGCAAAAAACCAGAAGGACTTCATTGACAGAATAAAAACAGCGACAAAAATCAATATTCAACCCATTAGCGGACTTCAAGAAGCGTCCTATATTTTCAATGGAATACTTAATGAGCAGTTATTTTCTGATGAATGTGTATTAATAATGGATATAGGTGGTGGAAGTGTGGAGTTTATCATTTCAAAAAACAGAAAAATCGCGTGGAAGAAAAGCTTTCCTATTGGAGCAGCAAAGATTCTGAATCGAATACAGCCTCATTTTCCATTCACTCAAAATGATAAAAAATCGATAGCTGACTTATTTCAACATGAATTAATTGAATTAATTACTGCAATTGAAAAATTCAGACCTCAACATTTAATCGGTTCTAGCGGATCATTTGACAGCTTGATTTCTATTAGAAATAAAATTACACCAGAAAAAAACAAACAACATTTAGACAATCGATTAGCATTACATGATTTTAATTTGATTTATAGAGAGCTAATTAAAAAGGACTACCCTGCCCTACTTAAAACTCCTGGACTATTAAGAATGAGAGCAAAAATGATTGTTCCATCAATTAGGCTTATTAAATTTGTCATTCAAAAAATGGGGAAGACCGAAATTATTGTTTCTAAATATTCATTAAAGGAAGGGCTCGCATTTTCAATACTAACTAAAAAGTAATATGGCTAAGATTTTAATTATAGACGACGAAAGAAGCATCCGAAATAGCTTGCGAGAAATTCTTGAATATGAAGGATATGAAGTTAAAGACGCTGCAGATGGTGTTGAAGGATTTAAAATTGCATCCGAAGAAAAGTTTGATATTATTTTATCTGATATCAAAATGCCAAAGATGGATGGCCTTGAACTTCTTGAAAAATTGAAGGAAGCTGGTGTTGACAGTCAGATAATTATGATTTCAGGACACGGAACAATTGAAACGGCTGTAGAAGCAATTAGAAACGGAGCGTTTGATTTTATTGCCAAGCCATTGGATTTAAATCGTGTTTTGATCACCTTAAAAAATGCCCTTACCAATTCTACTTTAGTAAAAGAAACGACTATTCTTAAAAAGAAAGTTTTAAGAAGTAATGAAATAGTTGGCGAATCAGATGCGATTAATAATATTAAGTCGTTGATTGAAAAAGTTGCACCAACCGATGCTCGTGTACTGATCACTGGCGAAAACGGAACTGGGAAAGAATTGGTTGCTCGTATGATTCATGATTTGAGTCCACGAAATGTTAAACCAATTGTAGAGGTTAATTGTGCTGCCATTCCTTCTGAACTTATTGAAAGTGAATTATTCGGACATGAAAAAGGCGCTTTTACTTCAGCAATCAAACAACGAATTGGGAAATTTGAGCAAGCACATGAGGGAACTTTATTTTTAGATGAGATTGGCGATATGAGTCCATCTACGCAAGCGAAAGTTTTAAGAGCATTGCAAGAAAATAAAATTACACGTGTTGGAGGCGAAAAAGAAATCACTGTCAATGTTAGAGTCATTGCAGCCACCAATAAAAATCTTCAAGAGGAGATTGTAAAAGGAAATTTCCGCGAAGATTTATATCATCGATTAAGTGTAATCTTAATAAAGGTACCAACACTTAATGATCGTGCGAGCGATATTCCGTTGATTGCAGAACATTTTATGAAAGCAATCTGCGCTGAACATCGTATTCAGGTTAAGACATTTTCTAAAGATGCACTCGCTGCGCTTAAAGCTGTAAAATGGACAGGTAACATTCGTGAATTACGAAATGTAATTGAACGCTTGATTATTTTATGCGGAAATGAAATTACTGAGCAGGATGTGAAATTATTCGCATCTAAATAATTTATTCCTTTTTCTTACAGCAAGCATTTAACTTTTCATACGCTTTCGGATCGGCAGGAATAGAATCTGCATCATATCCAAGCTTTGAAATTGCAATTTGAATATCCTTCAAGTTTGTTTTTGTCTCGTCATATTTGACAGTGACAACATGCGTTTTTTCATCAAACACTACTTTTTTCACTCCTTTTTCAAAGCGAATATTCTTTTCGATTGTTTCTTTACAGTGCTCACATTGACCACTAGTATTAATTTTTGATTCGATTATTTGAGCTTTTGATCCTGTGATTGATAATATTATCAAGGCAAAAAGACTGATTATTTTTTTCATTGTTGTTTTTATTTTTCGATTTTCATTCTAAATCCAACATACGCCTTGGCTCCCATAACGGGTCCGTATATACGCGTAGCATCGAATTCATTACTAAATGGATTATTTGCTGAGACGATTGGATTATCCTGCATCGTGTTCAATAAATTCTCTCCACCAACATATAACTCCCATTTTCTAAATTGCTTGGTAATTTGTGCTTGCAATAAAAAAATGGAAGGAGATTTTTCAATATTTATTTCATTACTTATTATACCTGTTTTAGATGGAAGCGATTTAGCACTTTCCCATTGCAAGGTAGCATCAAAACGCCAGATTTCATTATCTGTTGTATAACCGATGTTGCCGAGTAATTTATAAGGAGCCACCAATGGCTTTTGAACTTGCTTTATTGCGAGGTAGTCGCTTATTACATAATCATATTTTCCTGCTACTTTAAACTCTACATTATTATTCAAAACATTGGAGATGGTAATTTGAGCACTTAACGCGCTCGATTCACCTCGTAAATTGTAATAATAAATAGCTTCATTTGATGAATACTGATCAGTAACAATTTGATTTAAAAAATAAGTGTAATAAACATCAGTAGAAACCGTATATCGGCCGTTGCTATGCTCTTTTTTCAGTGTATAATTAAACCCACCGTTCCATGCATTTTCCATGTTTAATTTCTCCAGTAGAATTAACTGCTTGCTATTCAACATAACACTTAAGTTATCCGTCAAATAATTTGGCGATCGTCGTCCCTCACCTACTGAAAACCTTACAACCGATTGCTCATTAACGTTATAACGAATATTTAATCGAGGAGTAACAAAGAACCCAAAGAGCGAATGATGATCAGCTCGTACTCCTGCAATGAGTCCGAAATTTTCTTTATCCGATTCATAAGAATATTCAGCGTAAACGCCAGGGACATTTTCCGTCCGATTATTTTCAATTCCATCGATCTGCTGATTCCAGATATCCGTTTTATAATCGAGTCCTATTTTATATTTATGCTGTGTGATACCTATTATATTAAGGTAACTCAAATTAAAATAACCAGAATATTGATTTGCATTGAGAATTCTTTTTCCAAAATAAGATTGATGATCATGGATGGTATTACTTACTTGAATTCCGATTGTTTTCCATGGCTTCTCAGGAAACATCCATCCTGATTTAATAATCCCTTCTATCCTATTTGTTTTAACTTGAAATCCGTAATGATTAAAAGTTTGCAAGTCAGTTGTTTCATCAAAAGCTTTTTGTCCTCCACTACGAATTTCACTTAGTGCTTTCAATATTATCTGTCCTTCAAACTTATTTCCTTTTCTGAAATCGAGATGATTGTACACATTAAATAATTGCAGCTTAGGCTGATCAATAAAACCATCATCATTTCTATCGGGTGCGGCTAGCCGAAAACTCGAATGTGCCATCAAAATATATTTCAGATTTTCCGAGATAGGAATATCCGCAATTACATTTAATTCATTACGTCCTTCAGTATCAGAAAATCCATTTAAGAACAATGATTTTTCGCAAGAAGGTTTTTTGAACGATAAATTTATTTGTCCTGTGATAGCTTCATAACCATTAGCAACCGAACCAGCTCCTTTAGAAATTTGAATGGACTCCAGCCAAGGACCAGGAACATAATTTAATCCGAACGGAACGGCTAGTCCTCGTAAAGTGGGAACCACATCTCCCAACATTTGCGTGTACAATCCAGATAAACCTAAAAGCTGAATTTCTTTTACACCTGTAACAGCATCACCATAGTTAACATCAACAGATGGATTGGTTTCAAAACTTTCAGAAAGATTACAACAAGCTGCTTTTAAAAGTTCGCCTTCGTTTAAAACTTCGGCTCCACGCGTTTTCATTAACGACATTTCTGTTGCGTCTCGTTTTTTAACAATATCTACCTCTGACAGATTAACTGTTCCGAAATTAAAAGGAACATAAAAATTACAAGTGGTTTGGTTTTTCAAATGAATAGAGATTAACAAATCTTTATTCGTTGAGACGAACAATTTGTAATCTAAAGATGGGTCAAACTGAAATTGAAATTTCCCATTTTGATCAGTTTGAAATTCACCTTCTGTATTTTGACCATTCACCAATATCACGAATGCATAAGAAAATGGCAGCGTATCGTTAGATGCATTCACCATATAAAGGGTGGCATCACATGTTTTTATTTGTCCGAAGGAAAGCAAAGGCAGACATCCGGAGAGGATTATAAAGAGTATTTTTTTCATATTTAGCAATAAGATTTAAAGAAACAATTATAAAATTGAATCTTATATTCTCATTGCCAGCATGCGCTTAAATTGACCCTGAATGATGGGTATATCAGGTGGTGGATAAATAGTATTATTAAAAGATACTATTTCCGAATTAAATTGGGTTTCAATCACAGAAAATTCGAATTGAAAGCAATCTGAAAAACTAAAATTTTGCTTGGCATCAATAAAGTAAAGAGGGATGCCAACGTAACTTGTCAGGGTTTTACAACAATCGGCAGATTTGCTTTCCATCTGAGAAGAAGGACTACTCTCACAACAACAAGAATCAGCCAATTTTTTTTCAGTGGAGTCAAGGCAAGTATGCAACGAAACAAGTCCGCCAGCTATACCCCATAAGATAAGGCATAGTAGAAATAATCTTCTAAAACGTTGCGTTCGTGACATGCTGCAAAGGTAAGGAGATAAACATCGAAATAAAAGCATATTATACGATTACATTAGGTTAAAATCTTGTTGCCTAAAAGCACCTTTTTACTACCTTTACGGCCTTAAAAAATCACTATATATGAGTTTTATAGCACTTATACACGCAAGAGAAATTTTAGATTCTAGAGGAAATCCAACTGTAGAGGTTGATGTTTATACGCAAAATGGCACATTGGGCCGTGCTGCAGTGCCTTCGGGAGCGTCAACAGGAAAGCATGAGGCGGTTGAATTACGAGACAATGATAATTCACGATATGTTGGGAAAGGAGTTTTAAAGGCGGTACATAACATTAATACCGTTATTGCTGAGGAATTGAAGGGAATGTCGGTTTTCGAGCAAAAGTTAATTGACGAAAAAATGATTAGCATGGATGGAACAGAGAACAAATCTGTTTTAGGAGCCAATGCTATCTTAGGAGTTTCTATGGCGGTAGCAAAAGCAGCTGCTATCGAATCTGGAATGTCGCTTTACAAATATTTAGGAGGAGTAAATACTAATTTGCTTCCACTACCAATGATGAACATTTTGAATGGTGGTGCGCATGCAGATAATAAAATTGACTTTCAGGAATTCATGATTATGCCTGCTGGCGCTGACCGTTTTTCGGAATCATTGAGAATGGGAACTGAAGTATTTCACGCATTAAAGAAAGTACTTAAAGACAAAGGACTAGGAACTAACGTAGGTGATGAAGGTGGATTTGCTCCTAACTTACAGAGTAATGAAGAAGCCATTCAGAGTGTAATGATGGCGATTGAAAAAGCAGGCTATAAGCCAGGGGTTGATATTTTCATTGCTATGGATGCTGCGACGACTGAGTTTTATGACGAAGCGACTGGCATGTATATTTTCAAGAAGAGCACAGGAGAGAAAATGACATCATCGGAGATGGTTTCATTCTGGAAAGGCTGGTGTGATAAGTATCCGATTATATCAATTGAAGATGGTTTAGCGGAAGATGATTGGAAGGGATGGGCTGAATTGACACAAGTTTTAGGAGATAAAATTCAATTAGTAGGTGATGATTTATTTGTGACGAATACAAAGCGTTTACAAAAAGGGATCGATGAAAATGTGGCCAACTCTATTCTTGTAAAAGTAAATCAGATTGGAAGTTTAACGGAAACTATTGACGCAGTTTCGCTGGCAAAAGAGAATGGCTATACGGCTGTAATGTCGCACCGCTCCGGAGAAACGGAAGATTATACCATTGCTGATTTAGCAGTTGCACTTTCAACAGGTCAGATTAAAACAGGATCTGCATCAAGAAGTGATAGGATTGCAAAATACAACCAGTTATTAAGGATTGAAGAAGAACTAGGCGAAGCAGCTGAGTTCAACGGCAGGAATTTTAAATTTTTAAGATAAACTTTTTATGAGCAACAATCCATCAAACGAAGAATTAAACGAGGAAGAGAACGAATTCGAGGAAGAAACTGAAGATGATGAATCTGAAGGTGACGATGAGAATGATTTTGAAGGGGAGGTTATAGAGGAGCATCTTGATTCTTCGGGTAGAAGAAGGAGAAGACGTAAGAAAATAAAGATTCGTAAACGTGTTAAAATAAAACGCAAAGCGAGTCCTAAAAAGCGCGTAAAAAAAACCTTTGAAACGATCATCTGGATTATTGTGGTAGCAGCGTTCGTAACTACACTCGTTATTTTAATACTTCAGTTAGACTTAAACACTAAGAATAAGAAGATTCGTTCAGTGGGAATGAACACTGCAACGGGAAAGGTT
>JBDKGQ010000025.1:1400-10017 GCA_039798145.1 Bacteroidota bacterium | reverse complement strand
GCCTTGCGAATCATCTTGCGTTCTTTTACATCAACATTCGATTTACAAGATTTTAAAAGCGCACGATATCGTTTTAATATTTCCTTTTTCTCTTGCTCTGGGTCAAGAATAATAGGAGCCAATTTGGTTGTATTTCCGTTGCTTGGGGTGGTACTCATAGTAGATGAACAAAGGTAAGAAAAGCCATTCGTATAAATAAAAAATGGCCGCTTGAAAACGGCCATCTTATTATAATTTTACTTTTAGTTTATCATTACTGGCATTACCAACATTAATAAGTCGGCACTTGGATCAGACTCATCTTTAGGCGATGAAAGTAATCCTGCACGGTTTGGCAATGACAACTCCATTTGAATATGTTCTGAATGTAAATTGCTTAACATATCAGAGATAAATTTAGCGTTGAAAGCGATTTCGATATCTTTCCCTTCGTAGCTGCATTGTAAACGCTCGTTCGCATCATTTCCAAAATCAACATCTTCTGCTGAAATATCAACCTGACTACCTGCAATTTTAAACTTCACCTGATGAGTTGTTTTGTTAGAGAAGATCGACACACGCTTGATAGCGCTTAAGAACGAAACACGGTCGATTGTTAATTTATTAGGATTATCCAAAGGAATAACCGCTTCATAATTTGGATAACGACCATCGATTAAACGACAAATCAAATTGATATTATCGAAAGAGAAAAACGCATTCGCTTCGTTGAAATCAACTTTCACTTGCGTATTGGTATTTGGCAAATTTGATTTTAATAATCCAAGCGGCTTCTTTGGAAGAATGAAAGAAACTTCTTTTCCTGAACGAATATCAGAACGACGATATCTTACTAAACGGTGTGCATCCGTAGCAACGAAAATAGACCCTTCTTTTCCGAACTGGCAATATACCCCTGTCATTACCGGACGAAGCTCATCATTTCCTGTTGCGAAAAGCGTTGTGTTGATTGCATCTGCTAAAGTATCGCTAGGGATATCAATAGAGTTCGGCTTATCAATCGTTGGTAATTTCGGGAATTCATCACCATTAAATCCTGATAATTTATACTTACCTACGTTCGAGCTAACCTCAATTTGGAAATTATCCATATTTACCTTGAAAGTAAGAGGAACTTCACTGAACGTTTTAAGCGTTTCTAATAATAGCTTCGCAGGAATAGCAATTTTACCGCTCTCCTTCGATTCCACCTCAATGGTTGTGCTCATTGTTGTTTCTAAATCAGATGCTGATGCTTTTAGCTCACCAGGATTTAATTCAAAAAGGAAGTTTTCTAAGATTGGTAATGGTGTGCTTGATTGTAATGCACCACTGATAGCCTGCAACTGCTTTAATAAGGTTGTAGAGGAAACAACAAATTTCATATTCTATTTTTCTATTTTTTTTTAGATAACCACAATCAAATCACAAAATTCGATTTGATGAGCAAATATAATTAAGGGGAATTTTCAATCCCATTATTTCAAGCTTATGTTATCAACAATTCAGAGGAAATAAGATTTTGCCTTAAATCAATACCTGTTTTCAGGTGCGATAGCCGCCTTCCCGGGCATTAAAATCTCGGGAGTAATCATTACTCGATCAAAGTGAAAATACTGGCAAATAAACCATTCGTCACTTCCTTCCATGCGAGTATAAAAACGATCCATATCAAACTGCAAAGGCTTACCTGTATTTTCATCAAACTGATTTCTGGAGGAAGCAGTAACAGGCTTTCTGTAGAGCCTGATATTTTTGGTATAATTTCGATCATCAGTAACTGAAACACTGGCAAAAGGAGGTGTTTTCAGAATAGAATCCGCCTGCTCTTTGCTTAATCTATTATCAATTCGCTCGAAATTCGTATTACTGAATACATCTAAGTACTTTCTCAATTTTACAACATCGTAAGGAACAACCAGCTTTGAAGAAAGATTCGTGTACGATAAGGCATAAGATGAATCGACATTTCTAATTATGGAAAAACTGCGGTCTATCTTAGTTGTATTTATTACGTTAACAGCTACGATAGTACGCGGGTCAAAATGAAAAACATATCGCTCTCTCCAGTCATTTTCTTTAGTCAGGTAACGTGTACTTAAAAATCCATTGAACCCAGGTATATGCATGATATAGGGCACAGTCGATTTTTCTATGTACATAAAAGTACCAAGGTTATCCATTGTTGGATGTCCAACATAGTAGGTCTTAACTAGATTTCCCTTTTGATAAATCTCAATCTTCACCGACTTGGAAGCCATCAGCTTCATGGTGTTATTATATAAGTTCTTACCTACCGGACTTTTTACTTCAAGTGCTTTGATCGTATATAAAAGGTTGTTAATCGACTCCTGTCGTGCGTTGTGTTTATTATTCACCTTCCACTGTCCAGTTGAAACACGAGTTAAAAGTGATTTGTTTCCATCTCTGTCGACAAGAAATAATTTATCGATCGATGCGGTATCACTTACGGCAAAGTCGCGTAAATCACCAACAATTGTGGAAGTTTTTTTATTAAAAACTGCATACAGCGCAATTCCAGCAACTACGATAAAAACACCAATTAAAAATTTATTTTTCATAGTATTCGCTCTCTTACTTATTGTATTTTCTTTTTCGATTATATGTTTTCACCAAGCCAAACAAAACAATTAATAGCACAGGCGCACCTGCATTCACCACTTTCAAAACCTGATTATCCTTCTCTAAAACATTAGGGTCAATTAAACGGAGTTTAAAGACTTTATTACGCACCTGCATCAGGTTTGAATCATCGCATAAATAATCGATACAGTTTTGAATGAATGATTTATTCCCGAAGGTATTTCTAGTAAATCGGTCGTAGCCAAGAGGTGCTATACTTCCCTTCAACGTATCGTTGGCAATCATATCTCCATCGCTAATGACAATCATTTGATTGTTTGCACTCGACTCTTTAAAAGCGATATCCTTGCTATTAATAATTTCTTTAGATGCAATTCTGTTTTTGAATGCGGAAGTAAATTTACCTTCCAATAAAACTGCAACTGGTAAATCGCGAGCCGGAAACATTTTAGGATCTGGCTTAAACTCCATAATTCCTAGACTCACGCGCGCAGGGGCTGTAGATATTTTACTATAACGAGACGAGGCCAATAATACAGTCGACTTAATATCACTCGCCCCAAGCAAATCAATAGAACTGGTAAATTGTCCTTTTATTGAATTTAAATTATTAACGATTGGATGCGTTGACATTGGAGTGAACACTGGGAAAAAGTACCATGGCTTTAGCTCTTGTTTTGGCTGGTTTCCAATATAACCAGTAACAACAGGTATCATCGAACAACTCAAATCCTGAATTAAATCGTAATTGATACGAGCTCCGTATCTGAACAACATGTCATCAAGGTTAAGGTCGCGAGCCAACGCCATCGTGTTACCTGTAGTTTTAATACTATCCATTGAGACTTGCATTGGATCGACCAACCAAATCACCTTACCCCCATTCATAACGAACTGGTCGATGATAAACTTATCCTTGTTATTAAAAGCTGAATCCGGCTTCGCTATGACAATTGCCTTGAAATCTCGAAGGATGCCTAAAGTACTATCGATGCGAACTCGCTTTACATCATACGATGTTTGAAGCGTTTTCAAAATATCCGCAGTTTGCATTTCGCTTAATTCACCATGTCCATAAACGAACCCAACTAACGGTCGCAATGGATTAGTTACTTTACGAATGGCGTTACAAAGTTCATATTCGATATTTTGAATTGAATTATTCAGCATTAATTCAGGAGGTGCACCCAACTGATCTTTCAGCAACTGTACTCCTATTTCCTGATTCGAAAATGTAACTAATGCACCTGGCCAGATATACTTTCTATTAAGTCCTTCTTTTGTCCTTTCTTCAAGTGTAGACGGCTGAATGCCCTTTTGGTAAAGCTGAGCAAACAACTTGTTTCTTTCTTTTTCATTCGTATTAGCCGCAGGATCAATGAATTCATATTCTAATTTACCCTTTGAATAAGCTCGAAGTTCATCCAACATCTCCTGTGTTGAATTTCGCAAACGCATAAATCCAGGAGCAAAATCGCCTTCGAGATAAACTTTAACAAATACAACATCTTTTAAATTACCTACTAACTCCTTACTCTCTTTAGAAAGTGTAAATCGCTTGTCGGATGTTAAATCAAATCTTAAAAACCAAAAAGTAGAAATTACATTTAAAAAGACGATAATCGCCAAAAGCATCACGAGGTTCATGATAGCCTGGCGGCGGACATTTATTTTCTTATTAGCCTTGTCTACCATTTTCTGCTCTCAATTACTGTACGTGTTGAAAAAAGGAAAATAAAAATCAAACTAAAGAAGTAAATCAAGTCGCGTGTATCAACAACGCCCCTACTCATACTCACATAATGTGCGTGCACTCCAAGGTTAAATAAAATATTACTCAAATAAGGAATCTTACTCAATGTGGACGCTAATTCGAATCCAGTATAACATAGCAAGCATAAGAAAAAGGCAATGATAAAAGAGACTACCTGATTATCAGAAATGGCAGATGCAAATAATCCAATTGCCACAAATCCAGCACCTAAAAGCAAAAGTCCGATATATGAACCAATGATTGACCCTGTATCAATATTTCCAGCAGGAAAGCTAATAGAATAAATAGTGATGCAATAAATAATCGTTGGTAGTAATGAGATCAAAACTAAAATCACTCCCGAAAGATATTTCGCCATTACCACTTGCATTTCTGTTAATGGTCGAGTAAGTAAGAGTTCAATGGTGCCCGTTTTTTTCTCTTCCGAAAACAAACGCATGGTAACCGCCGGAACCAATAACATATACACCCATGGTGTGATGGAAAACAAAGAATCGATATTGGCATAACCACTATCAATTACATTTAGCTCTCCAGGGAAAACCCACATGAACAATCCAATAGTCAATAAAAACACTGCAATTACAATGTAACCAATCAGTGAATTCAAGAAACTATTTATTTCTTTTGTTAGAAGCGCAAACATAGGACGGCAAAGTTAATCGAATGCATTAAACTGAATTAAAAAATCCCTTGTTTTTTGATATTTTTTTAACCTTTTGCATTTTCTTTCATCAATCAAAAAAAATGAATAGGTTCGCAACTCCAATTTACCATTCAATGCCAAGAGTTTTACAGATTATTAACCGATTAAATTTAGGCGGGCCCACGTTTATAGCAGGGTATTTAACCGCTTATTTGGGAGATGGTTATGAAACGATGCTGTTGGCAGGACAAAAAGACGATAGTGAAGAAAGTTCTGAATTTATCGTTCGCAACATGGGAATCACTCCTCGCTATATCAACAAAATGCGAAGAGAAATAAACTGGAAAGACGACCGAGAAGCGTACAAAGAAATAGATGCGATCATAAAGGAATTTAAACCAGACATCATACATACCCATGCAGCTAAGGCTGGAACACTTGGACGATTAGCCGCAATAAACAACAATGTCCCCGTAATTTTACACACCTTTCACGGACATGTTTTCGAGGGTTATTTTGGCAAATTAAAGACGGCTATTTTTTTAAATATTGAACGTTATTTAGCAAGAAAGTCCAGCGGAATAATTGCCATTAGCAACGTACAAAAGGAAGAACTTTCTAAAAAATTCAGAGTCGCTCCTGATAAAAAATCGTTTGTGATTCCGTTAGGCATTGAATTGGAAAAATTTCAAACAAATCAGCAGGAAAAAAGAAGTGAATTCCGACAGCAATATAGACTCAGCGATGATACGATTGCAGTAGGAATTATTGGACGAATTGTGCCTATAAAAAACCATCAGTTATTTTTGGATTGCTGGAAGAATATATTATCGCAGACAACTAAAAAAGTGCATGCGTTTATCATTGGTGATGGAGAGGACAGAGATGCTATTTTTGAGTATTGCCAACAGTTAAATTTAAGCTTCAATACAACCTCAGAATTTAACGAAATCAATACCATCACATTTACGTCTTGGATTATAGATATTGACATTCCTGTTGCGGGTCTCGATATTATAGCCCTGACCTCTAACAATGAAGGAACACCGGTAAGTTTGATCGAAGCTCAGGCAGCAGGCAAAGCGGTGGTAAGTACCAATGTAGGTGGCATTAGTGATATTGTCCTCGAAGGCGAAACAGCCCTTTTATCTCCGAAGGAAGACAGAGAATCATTTTCAAAAAATCTTCTTGAATTAATTGAAAACGAAACCTTAAGAAATAAAATGGCCACTCGAAGTCCATCGTTTGCCAATGATTCCTTTGGTTACATGAAAATGGTTGAAAATCATCGTGTCCTTTACTCGCGTTTATTAGGGCAAAAGAGATAAGCGGACAAATCCACCGAAAGAACATTTTTTCATTACATTTGCTTCCATAAATTCAATAGCTATTTTATGAGAAAACTAGTCATGTTGTTGTTGCTTACCGTTACCCTTTCATCTTGCAACATCAACCCTAGCGTAATGTTCAAAGTTCCATCCAACTACGAATACGATGTTGACCAAACAATTGGAAATGTAGAGTACCGTGTTTCTCCGAACGACATTGTAAGTATGAGTGTTTATACCAACGATGGATTTAAACTAATCGACATCACTACCTCTGCTGAGTCGGTTACCTCTCGATTAAACAACATGAACAACAATACCAATGTTCAGTTTTTAGTAGAGCCTGATGGGATGATTAAACTTCCAATTATTGGTAAATTTAAGATTGCGGGTATGACTATCCGCGAAGCAGAAAAAACATTGGAATCACAGTATGCCAATTTTTATAATAAGCCATTTGTTGTTGTTCGTGTAGTCAACAGACGAGTAACTGTCTTCCCAGGCACAGGCGGATCAGGTAGAGTTGTAAATCTCGATAACGAAAGTACTACAGTGATTGAAGCCTTGGCTTTGGCAGGAGGTATAACGAATACAGGTAAGGCAAGAAAAATTAAATTGATTCGTGGCGATTTAAGAAACCCGCGAGTGATTCTTATTGACCTTTCTACTATTGAAGGATTAAAACAAGGTAATTTATTACTTCAGGCGAATGATATAATCTATGTAGAACCAGTACCACGTTTATCGCAAGAGGTATTAACTCAAATTACACCTATCGTAGGAATCATAACAAGCTTTGCTTTGATTTACAATATTGCCGTAGGATTTTAATTAATAAACTTTAGAGGCTTACAGTGGCTAAAAAGAAAATATCCCCGATAAACGAAGAGTTTGACTTCAAACTTTTTGTTACGATAGCAAAAAAGAACATGCTATGGTTTGCGTTTCTAATGTTGTTATCGGTGGTGATTGCCTTAGTTATTTTGCGCTATAGTGCTCCCGTATTTGAATGCACATCAGTAATCAAAATTGCTAATGAGGATAACGCCCAAAATGTTCTTGGCCTAGATTCTAAAAACGGCTTTTATAACGATAACAATAGCGAGATAGCCGGTGATATCGAATTAATCAAATCCAAAATCATCATTGGAAAGGCGGTTCGCAATTTGCCATTACAGGTTTCATATTATTCGAAGGGCTCCATTTTAGTCAATGAGCTTTATAAGCAAACGCCATTCACTGTTGAATACACTTTAAAAGATTCATCGATTTTAGGAAATCCTATTTTGGTCGAATTTAAAAACAAGAACACTTTAACACTAACGTACACATCAAGAAAATCAGGTAAAAAAACAGTTCAGGATTATTATGTTGGCAAATGGATTAACCTTGCAGAAGCGACCATAAAAATAAATGTACTGGACTATAATGCCATCATTGAAATGCAAAAAGACATCAGCAAAGATGTATTCTTTTTCACCATCAATAATGAAACAGAAGTCATTTCAAAAATTGCAAAAGAGCTTGCTGTTAGTGTCCTGAATATTGAAGCCAAAACAATTCAAATCCTGGGTGGTTTGTTTGTGTTGACTTTGGTTGTGGGTTTAATCGGTGCTGGAGTTTATGCAAAAGGTCAATCTAAAAAATTAAGCATCACTCCTGAAGCTGTAACCGAATATGATTCAGGTGCTGTATTGCCACTAGGTGTTACTGCTCAAAATGGTTACGGTGTTCCAGTTGGAAAACAAGATCCAGCTGCTCCTAAAGCAGAACTTTACGAAGATTTCCAATGTCCAGCATGCGGATTTTTAGAAAAAGCAAATGGAAAAAATATAATTGATTCAGCTGTTAAAGGCGACATTAATTTAACTGTGCATCCCATGATATTTCTGGACAGAAACTTTCCTGAATCACAACTTGCTTCTTTACGAGCCACGATGGCTTTTGGCTGTGCTGTAGATGCAGGTAAAACTGCCGAATATCACTCAGGTGTTTTTGAAATTCAACCTTCGAAAGAAGGAGATGGTTTTACAGATCAACAATTACTAGATCTTGCTAAAAAAGTGGGAATTGAAGGAGATTCATACACAACTTTTGAGACTTGTGTTTCTTCTGCTAAATACAAAGGATGGGCTAATAATTCTCAATTACATGCTCAAGATCGTGGAGTGCAAGGAACTCCATCATTCTTTCTAAATGACAAATTAATTGACGGAACAATTCTTGTTGACCCAGCAGGTTTTGCAGGAGTTGTCGCTGAAGCTAGAAAGTAATTTGACTTGATAT